>JBGSSR010000129.1:0-7160 GCA_041736905.1 Sphingomonadaceae bacterium
CAACCGGTCGCGCAAGGTCGCGGCGCTTTCCGGCGTCAGCACATTGGCGATTTGCACGCGGGTGTCACGGGCAAAAAGCGCGGCCAATTCGGCACGGTTCAGCGCAGGATTGACGGCCAGCAACGGCACGCGCATCGGCTATTCCACCGTGACGGCGACATTCACCAACCGCGTCATCAGGTCGACGAAGGCCTGATCATCGACGGCGGCGGCGGCGTTGTTCCAACTTCCGGTAATCGCGAACCAGCGGCCATCTGGACGCTGCCCCAAAAAGGTGAGGTTAATCACGCCGGTTTCCGACCCGCCCTTAAAGCCGAAATAGCGCCACCGTCCGGCATCGGCGGGGCGCAGGCCCTTGTTAATGCCCATGATGCCCAACATGGTTTCATCCTGCATCCCCTGCATATGGGCCAGCAATTTGACGAGGTCATTGGGGGAGGCAAACCATTCGATGGTATCAATATGCGCGGGCGCGCTCACCAGTGCAGTGGGGTCCACCTGCGTCGTGGTCAGCGTATCGCGATTGGCGGTGAGCAGCGCGCCCTGCGCCTTGTCATCGCCGTCCTCAAACGCCACACGCAACGGGGCGAGCGCAGGCATTTTGAGCGAAAACGCCTCCCGCGTGCCAAGGAAAGGGATCATGTCGGCGGGGTTGCTATGCCCCGATTTCGCCACTCGCTCGCCCACTTTGTCGCGGCCCACGGCGTACAAGAGGGTGTCGGTGGCGGTGTTGTCGCTGATCGAAATCATCAGGCTGGCCAGACTGTGCAGCGTGATCGGCGAACCCGTCGGCCAATCCTGTATCATCCCCGATGGCAGCGATTTGATGGTCAGCGGCACGACATCGCTCCATTTGCGCTTGCCGCGTTTCACTTGGTCGGCGGCCTCGGCAAGGATGTAAAGTTTGAAGGTGGAGCCGATGGCGAACCGGCCATCGGCGTTGTGGCCCGCAATCGGCCTAATCCCCTGCGGCCTGATTTCCGACACGGCAAAGCCCGCGAAACCTGGCAATGCGCCAAATTCCTCACTTAATAGTTGAAAGCTATCGCCGCTGCGTTGAAACCCCGAAATGCGCAGGCCGACGATTTTGTGCGGCGCGGCGGGTTCCAACACCATCTCCATTTGCGCCACCCCGGTGGGAAAATCGATTTCGATTTGCCCCGCAAACGGCGCTTGCTTTCCCACCACGCGCGCGGCGGTGGCTTGGCCATTTTGCGCGCTCAAGTTTTGCGCGACCGAGGTCAGTTGATCGGCGGGGACAGCGGCAAGAAAGGCGGAGGCAAAGACCACCTCAACATTGTTGGTGCCGTTGATCAACGCCACAATGTCATCGGCGCGGCTTTGATAAATCGCGTCCGCATCCTGCTGTGCCGAGTCCTGTGAGGCATCCTGCGCGCGCGCCGGTGCGGACAGCATCGCGGCGGCGGAAAGCGCCAGCATTAGGCCGATAAGCCGTTGCAACATCGAAAACTTACGCATCAATCGCCTCCTCATCAATCATCGCGGCATTCGCCTGAATAAAGTCAAACCGCGCCGCCGGATTGGTGCCCATCAACCGGTCCACCAAATCCTTCACGCCCGCGCGTTGCTCATATTCGGGCGGCAAAGTGATACGCAGCAGCGACCGCGTTTTGGGGTCCATTGTCGTTTCGCGCAATTGGCCGGGGTTCATTTCGCCCAGACCCTTAAAGCGCGACACCTCCACCTTTTTGTTTTTGAACACGGTGCGTTCAATCTCCGCACGGTGCGCGTCATCGGCGGCGTAGACGCTCTTGCCCCCGCTGGTCAGGCGGTAGAGTGGCGGGCGGGCGAGGAAGAGGTGCCCCTCTTTCACAATGTCCGGCATTTCCTGGAAGAAAAACGTCATCAGCAACGTTGCAATATGCGCGCCATCGACATCGGCGTCGGTCATGATGATGACCCGTTCATAGCGCAGCGCGCTGGCATCGCAATCCTTGCGGATACCGCAGCCAAGCGCCAATGTCAGGTCGGCGATTTCTTGGTTCGCCATAATTTTCGCCTGCGTTGCGCTGGCCACGTTCAGGATTTTGCCGCGAATGGGCAATATGGCTTGCTTCTTCCGGTCGCGGGCCTGTTTGGCGGAGCCGCCCGCGCTGTCGCCCTCCACGATGAACAGTTCGGTGCCCGCCGGATCATCGGACGAGCAATCGGTCAGCTTCCCGGGAAGGCGCAATTTGCGCGCACTGGTCGCGGTTTTGCGCTTCACCTCGCGTTCCGCTTTCCGTTTCAACCGCTCCTCAACCTTGTCGAGGACAAAGCCGAGCAACGCTTTGCCCCGCTCCACATTGCCCGACAGATAATGGTCGAAATGGTCGCGCATCGCGTTTTCGACCAGCCGCGTGGCCTCTGGCGAGGTCAGCCGGTCCTTCGTCTGGCTTTGAAATTGCGGGTCGCGGATGAAGACGGAGAGCATCAATTCGCACCCGTTCATCACGTCGTCGGCGGTAATCTGCGCCGCCTTTTTATTGCCGACAATCTCGCCAAAGCTGCGCAAGCCTTTCGTGATGGCCGCGCGCAAACCCGCTTCGTGGGTGCCGCCAGCGGGCGTCGGGATAGTGTTGCAATACCAGCTATAGCTGCCATCGGACCAGATCGGCCAGCTGATCGCCCATTCGACGCGGCCCTGAGAGTCCGCAAACTCCTGCCGCCCGTCGAAGAATTCCGCCGTCGCGCATTCCCGCCCGCCGAGTTGTTCGCGCAAATGGTCGGACAAGCCGCCGGGGAATTGGAACACCGCCTCTTCGGGGATGCCATCGCCCGCCAGTTCCGGTGCGCATTTCCACCGGATTTCCACGCCCGCGTAGAGATACGCTTTCGACCGCGCCAGTTTGAACAAACGCGCCGGTTTGAATTTCAGGCCAGTGCCAAAAATCTCCGTATCGGGTTGAAAGCGGATGCTGGTCCCGCGCCGGTTGGGGGTGGGGCCAAGCGGCTCCAACGGCCCCTGCGGATGGCCCTTGCTGAAGGTTTGGCGATAGAGTTGCTTGCCGCGCGCGACCTCCACCACCGTTGTGGAGGACAAAGCGTTGACCACCGACACGCCGACGCCGTGCAGGCCGCCGCTGGTCGCATAGGCCTTCCCCTCAAACTTCCCGCCGCTGTGCAGGGTGCACAGGATGACTTCGAGAGCCGATTTGCCCGGGAATTTGGGGTGCGGATCGACCGGAATCCCGCGGCCATTATCTGTAATCGTCAGCCAGTTGTCCGCGCCCAATTCCACCTCAATGCGGTTCGCATGGCCCGCCACCGCCTCATCCATCGAGTTGTCGAGCACCTCGGCCGCCAAGTGATGCAGCGCGCGCTCATCCGTGCCGCCGATATACATGCCGGGCCGGCGGCGCACAGGCTCCAGCCCCTCCAAAACCTCAATCTGGCTGGCATTATAACTATCCTGCGCCGCTTGGGCAGCGGGGGTGGCGAAAAGGTCGTTATCGTTAGGCGTATTAGACATGGGCGGCACGCTATCGCCCCGCGCGGCGAAGCGCAAGGTTCATGACCTGTTCTGGTGTGGGGCGGGGGTGGATTGTTGTGGATAGGGGGCGATGCCGATCAGTTTGTCAACAATGACTCAAGGTATCCCGCGTCTCGCAGAAACCAATCGATTGCGCTTCTGAAGTCCTGAAATGCTATTTCCTTGCCCTCGGGGCAACCATAAACCCCAGTTTGCACTGCACAGCCAGTCGGGTAAACGGCGTCCTTTCCGGCATAGGCCACATTGCTAGCCTTGTATGTTGCTTGCCGGTAGCGCCCTAGGCGTGCTTCCGAGGCAACATATGCAGCGCACGCTCCGTTGCGGCCTTGTTCCGATGTATCAGCGCAATATGGCCAAACTTCAGCGGAAAATAGTTCGTATTGCGGATAAAAACTTTCCGAATCAGATACATCAACGAACGTCCCGCGATAGAAATTAAAAAATTTCGGAGGGGCAAATGAGGCGGCGTAGTATGTAAAGCTGTAATAAAACCGGTCGTCTCCCAATTCAAAATCAGCGATCCCGTCGCCATCAAGATCTTTTGGAAATTCATGGATGTCGGAACCGGCGTCGCCCGTATAAAGGCTGACGCCTTTGATAGAAACTCCCTCCACCCAATAGAGATCATTGGTGTAACAGCAGTGAGCACCGCCCGAATAAGTTTTGAGAATGAGCACCTGTGGCCCATTCGTTTGGAGTGTCCCAATTGCATATTCAATGTGGCCAAATGCGGCGTTATCGAATTTTAGAAGCTTGGATTGGCCGGTGGGAAACTGCACCATCGCCAAAATTCCTGGCGAGTATTCCCCCGGAACCAACTCGAATTGCATAACGAAGCCAGAGTCCGAAACTGTGGCTTTTGGCGTTTCCTCACTCATTTCTACATCGTTAAAGCTTTGTGCCGACGCCTCACCGGATGAGAACGCTGCAATCGCCGCCGCAATAATCATCAGAAAATATTTCATTCATGCCCCCGCGCGTACGAATGCCGCTCTAATTCGATTTCCCGAGCTCTTTTGAAAATAAGGTTACATCTTACATATTTTTCGGCAACCTATTGTTCAAATAGACTACCCCACAACCCACCATACCACCCCAACCCACCGCGTCAAACGCCGTCCGCTTGGGCTTGGGCGCGCGCTTGGCCCCGCTCGGCCCGCTTGGCCTTTGCGCGGGGCGGGGTGGGGGTGATGGGTTCACGCCCATTCCATTTCGCTTGGGAGGCGCGGAACTCCATTAACCTCCCCATTCATGGGGAGGGGGACCGCGAAGCGGTGGAAGGGGTTTGCTTCGCCGCTGCTAACCCCTCCGTCAGCCGTTCCGGCTGCCACCTCCCCGGAACGGGGAGGTTTACCCTCCGCGCCTCCGCGTCTCCGCGCGAACCCAATCAACCCTTGCCTTTCCGCCCCACCCCCGCTAAAGCACCGGCAGATTTCGGCGGTTCATCCACCCTAATCCACCCATTATTGGCCACCTAAAGGCACGCTGGTTGACGAGGTTTCGTCCACCGGCTTTTTTGCCGTTATGTGTCCAAACCGTCGGTTTTCCGCCCCCATCGGGCACGCGATTGCAGTATCTTTTCGGTCCAATTGGACAGGGAGCAAGGCCATGTTTGACAAGTTGAGCGATCGTCTTTCCGGCGTATTCGACCGTCTGCGTGGGCGCGGCGCGTTGTCCGAATCGGATGTGCGCGAAGCGATGCGGGAGGTGCGCATTGCGCTGCTGGAGGCGGACGTTGCCCTGCCCGTGGTGCGCGATTTTATCGACTCCATCACTGAAAAAGCGATTGGCGCGCAAGTCCTGCGCTCGGTCACGCCGGGGCAGCAGGTTGTCAAAATCGTCAACGACGGCCTGGTCGAGATGCTGGGCGCGGAGGCGGTGGAACTCGACCTCGCCGCTGTCCCGCCGGTCGTGATTATGATGGTCGGCCTGCAAGGGTCGGGTAAGACGACCAGCACCGCGAAGATTGCTAAGCGCCTGAAAGATAAGGACCGGAAGAAGGTCATGATGGCGTCCCTCGACGTCAATCGTCCGGCGGCGCAGGAGCAATTGGCGACATTGGGCGGGCAAGTCGATGTGGCGACGCTCCCCATCATCGCGGGGCAGCAACCGGTTGAGATTGCCAAGCGCGCGATGCAGGCCGCCAAACTGCAAGGCATGGATGTCCTCATCCTCGACACCGCCGGTCGCCTCAGCATCGATGAAGCGTTGATGGCGGAGATGAAGGCGGTGGCGGACGCGACCACGCCGAAGGAAATCCTGCTGGTCGTCGATAGCTTGACCGGTCAAGACGCCGTCAATGTCGCGCAAAACTTTGGTGCGCAAGTGCCGCTGACCGGTGTTGTGCTGACGCGGATGGACGGCGATGCGCGCGGCGGTGCGGCGCTTTCGATGCGGGCGGTGACGGGCAAGCCGATCAAATTCGTCGGCATCGGTGAGAAAATGGACGCGCTGGAATTGTTCCATCCCGAACGCGTTGCGGGGCGGATTTTGGGCATGGGCGACGTCGTCAGCCTGGTCGAACGCGCCGCGGAATCCGTGCAAGTCGAAGAGGCCGAAAAGCTCGCCGCCCAAATGGAAAAGGGCGAATTCGACATGGACGATCTGCGCACGCAATTGCGGCAGATGCAGAACATGGGCGGACTGGGCGCGCTGGCCGGGATGATGCCGGGGCTTAAGAAGGCCAAAGCGGCGATGGCGAACAGCGGCATGGATGACAAGGTGCTGGTCCATATGGATGCCATCATCGGGTCCATGACGAAATTGGAACGGAAGAAGCCGCAACTCCTGAACGCGAAACGCAAAATACGCGTGGCGAAGGGGTCGGGGACCACGGTGCAGGAAGTCAACAAGCTCCTCAAAATGCACATGGAAATGGCGAAGGCCATGAAGAAGATTAAGAAAATGGGCGGCCTGAAAGGCCTTGCCGCGATGTTTGGCGGCGGGGGCGGCCTAGGTGGAATGATGGGCGGCGGCGGAGCTGGCGGGCCGGATCTCGGCAATCTGCTAGGCGGCGGTGGCGGCCAAGCGGGCCTTCCCCCCGACATCGCCAATTTGATTAAGAAGCGTTAGAATATCAGTTAAACTATTATATTTGTTCAGAAAGGTAAGGTTAGTTTTATGGCAGTTTCAATGCGTCTCTCGCGTGGTGGTTCGAAAAAGCGCCCCTATTACAAAATCGTCGTTGCCGATGCGCGCTCGTCGCGTGACGGTGCGTTCATCGAACGGATCGGCAGCTACAACCCGTTGCTCGCCAAGGACAGCCCTGAGCGCGTGACCATCGATGCCGAGCGTGCGAAGCACTGGTTGTCGGTTGGTGCACAGCCTAGCGACCGCGTCGCCCGCTTCCTCGACGCCGCCGGCGTGTTGGAACGCACCGCACGCAACAACCCCAAGAAAGCGGAACCCGGCGAAAAGGCCAAGGAACGCTTGGAAGAGAAGGCCGCTAAGGAAGCCGAAGCTGTCGAAGCTGCCGAAGCCGCCAAAGTTGCTGCTGCCGAAGCCGCAGAAGCCGAAAAGGCCGCTGCTGCTGAAGCCGCCGCTGCTCCTGCTGCGGAAGAAGTTGCTGAAGAAGCACCTGCTGAAGAAGCCGCTCCTGCTGCTGAAGAAGCACCTGCTGAAGAAGCACCTGCTTCCGACGAAAAAGCCGAAGGCTAAGCCTTGGCCG
>JBGSSR010000167.1:0-2285 GCA_041736905.1 Sphingomonadaceae bacterium
GGCTTTATCTCGGGCAGTACGTTCCGCTTTCGCCTTATCCGCAGCACTGGTATCGGGTTTCGGTTTCACCACCGGCGCGGGATCTGGCTCTGGTTCAGGCTCCGGAGCAGGCGCGGGTTCAGGGTCCGCCACCTCCTCCACAACTTCATCCTCCGGCGGCGGGGTCAGCGTTTCTTCTCCGCCTCCGCCCAATTCGGCATCCGGCGCGCCCGCGACCAACGCATCGCCCAGCCCCGCTATGGAGACCTCAACCGGCGGCGGTTCCTCCGCCTCGACCGGCTTGGAAAACAGGAACGCAGCGCCCATGCCCACGGCCAGCGCAACGTGCGCCCCGACCGCCAGCATGATTCCCTTGCGCTCAAAACTGTCCATCCGCCGTGCCTATTCCGCGCCCGATGAACTGGTCGTGACCAGCCCGATTTTGGTAATCCCCGCCGCGTTCATTTCGCCCATGACCTGCATCATGCGGCCATATTGCAATGTGGTGTCGCCGCGCAGGTTGATGCCCTCCGCGCCCGGCTGCCGCTGCAATTCGGCAAGCTCCATAAAGCGCACGCGCAAATCGGCGTCGCTGACCGCGTCCTCGCCGATGTAGACGATGCCTTGCGGGTCAATACTAACCTCCACCGGCTTCGTGTCGGAGGGCAGGGGATTGGCCGCGCTTTCGGGCAACTCAATTGGCACGCCATTGTTCAAAAGCGGCGCGGTGACCATGAAAATAATGAGCAGCACCAGCATCACATCCACCAAGGGCGTGACGTTAATCTCACTCATAACCGGCCGCGACCGCCCGCGCCGACGGCGACGGGAGGAGCCACTGGAAGAGGGGTTACCCATAGCCATCAGGCTTTCTCCAACTCGCGGCTCATCGTCGCGTGAAAACCATCGGCGAACCGGCCAAGGCGCGCCTCATGCTGCCCCAATTTGTGGCTGAACCGGTTATAGGCGATAACGGCGGGAATGGCCGCGAACAGGCCGATGGCAGTGGCGAACAACGCCTCCGCAATCCCCGGCGCGACGATGGCAAGGCTGGTATTCTGCGCGCCCGCAATCGCGGCAAAACTGCGCATAATGCCCCACACCGTGCCGAACAGGCCGATGAACGGAGCCACCGCGCCCGTGGTGGCAAGGAAGTTCAACCGGTTGGATAGCTTCTCCATCTCACCATCAATCGCGGCGTCCATGGCAAGGCCCAGACGTTCGCGCGTTCCTTCGCGGTCGATGGCCTTACCCGATGTGCTGCGCCGCCATTCGTTGAGACCAGCGGTTAAAACACGTGCAATCGGCAGGTTCTGCCGCCCATGGTTTTCGTGAAACTCATCAATGTCGGACGCACCCCAAAAATTGCGCTCAAACCCCTCGGTCCCGCGCTTTATGGTGTTCATCCGCATCGTGAAACTGAAAATAATCATCCAACACCAAAGGCTGGCCAGCAACAGGCCGATCATCACGGCTTTCACCACGATATCTGCCTGGACGAACAATTCCCACGGGTTGATTTCGGCGGCGGCAGCAGCAGTAGTGAGGAGGGGGAGGCTGGTCACGGTTGCGATAATCCCTTAGGGCTTTTGGTTAATGTAAGGCGTCATAGCGCGGCAATCGCCACTGTCCAAGCCTTTGGCAGTTTTTTCGGTCGGCCATCGGCGGATAGGAACGCGGCGCGTACCTCCGCCTCGAATATCGGGGTGGCGTCTCGGCGAATGGATTGGTTCAGCGTGAACGACGCGCCGCCGGATTTAACGATGCGGCTGATCACGACCAGCGCATCGTCGAATTTTGCGGGAGCGATGAACCGGCAATCCATGCGGGTGACGGCAAACGCGCCCTCGCCATTGTCGTGCACCGCGCGCTGGTCAAGGCCAAGCCGCGCCATAAAATCCGACCGTGCCCTCTCGCAAAAATGGAGGTATCGGGCGTGATAAACGATGCCGGAAAAGTCGGTGTCCTCAAAATACACGCGCTGCGCAAATCGGTGCTCAGCGTCCGCGCCGCTGCCGATGATGCGGCCGGTGTAGGGTTGGTCGAATTCGTCCATGTTAAGCGTTGTAAACTAGGCGATTCCGCGCGGGAAGGGCGGGGTGGCGCGCGGGACTCGCTTCACCGCGTTTTCGATTCGGGTTGGCGCAATATATCCTCCCCAGTATGGGGAGGGGGACCGCAAAGCGGTGGAGGGGTTAGCAACGATCACGTCACCACATCCGGTTCGGTTCGCCCGCTATGCCGCTTAATGCCGGCAATGGCTTCGGCGGCATCGATCAGGTCGGACAGCATCGCGCCGACATCGC
>JBGSSR010000251.1:0-17385 GCA_041736905.1 Sphingomonadaceae bacterium
CAATGCTGCGTCGCCTCAATTGATGCAAAGCGGCGTGCAGACGGCGGGTATGGTTGGGAAATTTATACCCATGGCGGGCGCAAACCCACCGGCATCGACGCGGTCGAACATGCGTTGAAACTAGCGGAATTGGGCGCGGGCGAGTTGCTGGTCACCAGCATGGACCGCGACGGGACGAAGGCAGGATTTGACCTAACCCTCACCCGCACCATCGCCGATGCGGTCAGCGTGCCGGTGGTGGCCAGTGGCGGGGTCGGAACGTTGGACCATCTGGTCGAAGGCGTGACCGAGGGCCATGCCAGCGCGGTTCTCGCCGCCAGCATTTTCCATTTCGGTACGTATACTATTGCGCAGGCGCACGATGCATTACGTGCCGCTGGCCTGCCCGCGCGGCGGCCTTTAAGCTGAACGTTCAGCCAGTTTGTGGCACGGAAATGGTGGCCCCGGTAATTCGGCAAGCCTTGGTCGTGCAAACTACAGGAAGAAATCGTTGCCGCTTAGGAAAAAAACGTCAATCACCCGAATGAACATGTCCAACACACCGTCGCCATCGACATCCAGTTCAATAAAGGACCCAGAACCTTGCTGTAGATAGCGCAATTCGCTTCTGCCGGTCGCGGTGAATGCGTCTGGGCCGAGGAAGGTAAAGGGACCGTTGCCCGTATCGGCGTAAATGGGCCGCAGATCAATTCTGTCACCCTCTGCCCCATAAAAGTCAGTAATAACGTCGGCGGTGGTTTGGACTGAAGCGGAATCGCCAAGGTCAAAGATAAACCGGTCTGCACCGGTGCCACCGGTCATGAAATCCCGGCCCAAACCGCCGGTAATGCGGTCGTTTCCCGCACCGCCATTTGCAGTATCATTGCCGTCGCCGCCATATATTTGGTCCAGGCCATCGCCGCCGTTCAGGATGTCATTTTGCTCCTCACCACGAAGAATGTCGTCGCCACTATCGCCGTTGAGCTTGTCTTGACCCAATCCACCGAACAATCTGTCGATTCCATCTCCGCCGTTCAACACATCGCTGTTGTCTTCGCCATGAAGTACGTCGTCTCCCAATCCACCCTCTAGCGTATCGTTGCCTTGCCCACCAAAAACATAATCATCGCCGTCCCCCCCGTTTACAGTGTCGTTGTTGGCATAGCCATAAATGACATCGTTCGCCATCCCGCCAGTGACCACATTCGCCTGCGCATTGCCCAACAAAGTCGCGGCCACATCGCCGCCATTGATGATAATAGCACTGCCCTTAATGCGCACAAATTCAATGTTTGCGGCGGTCAGCACGTCGAAATTGGATACCAACCGGTCGTATCCCTCATTCAGATTTTCGACAGTTGTGTCGCCCGCTTCGGTCAAAACATAAAAATCATCGCCTGAGCCGCCAAAGGCGGCGTCGATGCCTGCGTCGCCAATTAAAATGTCATTGCCTAGGCCGCCGATAAGTATGTCATCGCCGTCCCCGCCGGTGATAATATCATCGCCCGCCGAACCATCGATTGTGTCGCTGTCAAATCGGCCAATGAGCCGGTCATTGCCAAGGGTGCCGTTGATGATAGTCATAAGAATTACCCGCTGGTTATTGGCGCAAATGAATTCTACTCCTTTGTGGGGGGCGCATCAAACGTAAAGTCCTTCCCATTTTTCCTAAATTCCGCCAAAGCCTGCCCGCATGTCTGTCCCCCATCATTCCATTTCAACGATAGAGGTCGCGCCGCGCTCCTATACGGACGAAACACGCGCGCTTATGCGGCTTGCCGGGCCGTTGATCGTGGCGAACTTGGTTCAGATGGCGATTTACACCACCGACGTGATTTTTATCGCGCGATTGGGGTCCGAAGCCTTGGCCGCTTCGACCGTTGCGGTGAACTTATTAGTTGTCGTCATGCACGCTATCAGCGGTTTAGGCATGGCGGCTGCCCCACTTATCGCCGCCGAATTGGGGCGCAATCGCCACAGCGTTCGGGAAGTCCGCCGCACCGTTCGCATGGCATTATGGGTGGTGAGTATCCTCACGCTCGTCGGATGGGTAATATTGTGGAATGGGGAGGCCGTGCTGCTGCTCTTCGGGCAAGAACCGGTCATCGCGCGCATGGGTGGCGAGTATCTGTTTTGGGTGCAATGGGGCCTATTGCCCGCCATGATATTCGGCGTGTTGCGCCATTTTGTCGCCGCGATGGACGGCGCGCATTATGCGTTGTGGGTCACATTGGTGATGTTGGTGGCCAATGCCGCGGGGAACTATGTCTTAATCTTCGGGCATTTCGGCTTTCCTGCAATGGGCCTCAAAGGTGCAGCATTGGCTAGTGTCGGTAGCAATATCATCGGCGCCGCCGCACTAATCGCCCTCATCCACCGGCATCGGGTGATGCGGCGGTTCCATCTGTTCGGCCGGTTGGCGCGGATGGATTGGTCGCGCGTGCGAGACCTTGTTCGCATAGGCTTGCCAATTGCCGCGACGATGGTGTTCGAGGTCGCGATTTTTAGCGCGGCGGCGTTCCTCATGGGCCTAATCGGCGTCGAGGAATTGGCGGCGCATGCCATTGCATTGCAAACCGCAGCACTTGCCTTCATGGTCCCCCTAGGCATTGGCCAAGCGGCTACCATCCGCGTTGGCATGGCCTTTGGCGCGGGTGACGCCCATTGGGTGCAAAGGGCAGGGCGTGTGGCGATGGCGACTGGCGTAGGGTTCATGGGCTTCACCGCGTTGCTGTTCTGGTTAGCACCCTATGGCGTCATAATGCTGTGGCTGGACCCGACCGATCCGGCTAACAATGCCGTTATCCCTTTGGCGGTCAGCTTCCTTTCCATGGCGGCGCTGTTTCAGCTATTCGATGGAGCACAGGTCGTCGGCGCGGGCCTCCTTCGCGGGCTTCAGGATACGCGCGTTCCAATGCTGTTTGCTGGCATCGGATATTGGATTATCGGCCTTGGCGGCGCAGTGGTCTTCGGATTTTACACGCCAATGGCGGGGCAGGGCATTTGGCTTGGGCTAGTCGTTGGCCTCGCCAGTGTGGCCATTTTAATGGGTGTCCGGTGGAAATGGCGCGGCGTATTGGGCCTGATTGCGGACAAGACACCGTAAGCGCAATTTTAACCCTTGGCTGCTACCCCTTGCCCATCATTTTTGTGGAGGGGCCTGGACGCCATGACGAAATTTTTCAACAAAACCAACGCGCGATTGGTCGGTGGGTGTGTATTGGCCGCAATGGCCGTTGCGGCCGCTCCGGCAAGCGCGACCGGCGAATGGGGCGGCCACCGTCACTATCGCGGATGCGGGCATCCTTCGACATCAACGGGCGGAAGCACGACGGGCGGGCATAGCAGCCACGGGCATACGTCTTCCTCAACATCGTCGACCACCACGGGCGGAGGCAGTTCGGCCGGTTCGACCACAAGCAGCAGCACAGGCGGCGTTAGCACGACAACTAGTTCGTCCACCGGAAGTACCAGCGGAGGGTCGACCACTACTACCTCCTCATCCTCGGCGGGCAGCAGCGGTTCAACGACTAGCACGTCGTCGGGCGCTTCGACGTCGGGCAGCACAAGTTCAACGGGTGGCATTTCAACAACCACAAGCAGCTCAACTGGCGGTAGCACGACGTCAACGGGCGGCGTAACGACAACCTCCAGCAGCAGCTTTGGCGGCACCACTGGGTCGTCAACTGGCAGCACATCGGCGTCATCGTCGACCTCCAGTTCGACATCGGCGTCCTCTTCAACATCGACGAGCACCGGCGGCTCTACGTCCGGCGGGACAAGTACTTCGTCGGGTGGCGGCACGGACGTTCCGGGTCCGGGCGTGTTGGCTCTGTTCGGCCTCGCTGCAGCAGGTATCGGCTATGGCCGATTGCGCCGATCAAAAAACAAGGATCTCGATTCGGGCGAATAATTGGCCTTATGGCGGTGAATGTTTTTGGGTGTGCCGGCATAGCTTGGCACACCTTTTTTCTTTCATGTCACTCTGTTTCCTGCCTTGTAAGCGGTCCAAGCCATGCCTAAACATGATTAGCGCAAGGCTCCATGCACGAATCTTGCCAATTTTCATTTTGCCTTGCGTTTTTTAACGAGGATGCAAGACGATTGGGGTAATTACAGCCTCAAAGGAAAGGGCGTTCGGCGACATGGATGGCGTAACTCAACATAACCCGACTACCGGCGATCCGGCAAGTGCCGTGACGAAAGAGGCTCTGGAAAGCGGGCTTGCGGTCATTTCTATCGCTAAATCCTATGATAAGCGCCCGGTGTTGACTGACGTCTCGTTGTCAGTGGCAAAGGGCGAAGTCGTCGGCCTTCTTGGCCCCAATGGCGCAGGCAAAACGACGTGTTTTTATTCGGTCATGGGTTTGGTTAAACCGGACCATGGCCGTGTCATGTTGGACGGGGTCGATATTACCGGCCTGCCTATGTACCGACGCGCGGTGTTGGGCCTTGGCTATTTGCCTCAGGAAACCAGTATTTTTCGCGGCATGACCGTGGAGCAAAATATCTCCTCTGTGCTGGAACTCGCCGAACCGGACAAGGCGGCGCGGTCTGAGAGGTTGGAGCAATTGCTGGGCGAATTCGGTCTCACTCGCCTGCGCGCGTCCAATGCCATGGCGCTGTCTGGTGGGGAGCGGCGGCGGTGTGAGATTGCGCGTGCGTTGGCCGCGAATCCCTCCATCATGCTGCTCGATGAGCCATTCGCCGGTATCGACCCGATTTCAATAAGCGACATTCGTGATTTGGTCATGGACCTAAAAACGCGAGGTATTGGTGTGCTGATCACAGACCATAATGTGCGCGAAACATTGGACATCGTCGATCGCGCCTGCATCATTTATGGCGGTCAAGTGCTGTTCGCTGGGTCACCAGAAGACCTAGTGCGCGATGAAAACGTGCGCCGCCTCTACCTTGGGGAATCATTCGCACTCTAATGGCACTCGCCCCGCGCCTTGATTTACGCCAGTCACAATCGCTGGTAATGACGCCGCAATTGCAGCAGGCGATTAAGCTGCTTGCGTTGTCGAATTTGGAGATTGAAGCGTTTGTTGCGGAGGAGTTGGAGCGCAACCCGTTGCTTGATATGGTGCGCGATGAAGGCGTTGCGCAGCCCGATGATCCGCCTCGCATGTCCGAAGCCTCAGTCACTTCCGACCGCGTGATGGACGGCAATGGTGCCGAGGCGGCAGAGGCCCTCGACGCCGATTTTTCCAGCGAAACCTTCCACCATGATTGCGTCAACGATGCGCCCGAAGGGGCCGACTCCGCGTCCGGATTGCCCAGCGGCGAGTACGCTGGCGATTATGCGTCGGGCGGCGATTGGGATGGCGATGGCCCCGATTTCGACCGCTTCGCCGCGCCCACTATTGGGTTGGCGCAGCATTTGGTTGAGCAAGCCCGCGCGCGATTGGTTGGACGCGATTTGGCATTGGTATTGGCGCTTATCGACCAATTGGAACCAACCGGCTATCTGGGCGAGGACTTGCGCGTGTTCGCCGACCGCATGGGTGTGTCGCGCACGGAAGCTGAGGCGGCGTTGGCTGAATTACAGCGGTTCGATCCCATCGGCATTGGCGCTCGAAGCCTTTCCGAATGCTTGGTTTTGCAGGCCAAGGAGGCCGACAGATACGACCCCGCCATGGCCCGCTTGCTTGATAATTTGGATTTGCTCGCAAAGGGTGCGTTGCCGCAATTGCGCCGACTATGTGGGGTGGATGAGGACGATTTGCGTGACATGATCGCGGAGTTGCGCGGATATGATCCCAAACCTGGCCTGCGTTTCGACAGCGAAACATCACGCTCGGTTGTGCCAGATATCTTCATTGCCGAACGGAAGGGCAAATGGCTCGTCGAACTTAATAGTGCGACTATGCCGCGTGTTCTTGTCAACCAAAGCTATTTTGCCGAAATCTCTGCAAACGGTTGTGACAAGTCGACGAAAAGCTGGCTCAATGAGTGTATGACTGATGCCAATTGGCTGGTCCGTGCTCTCGACCAACGGCAACGCACGATTATCAAAGTGGCAACCGAAATTGTGAAGCATCAGCAGGGCTTTTTTGAACGCGGGGTGGCTTTCCTGAAACCACTCACTTTGCGCCAGATCGCCGAAACGATCGAGATGCACGAAAGCACGGTTAGCCGCGTGACCAGTAACAAATATCTGGCTTGCTCACGAGGGGTGTTTGAATTGAAATATTTCTTCACCAGCGGTGTGGCCTCGTCTGAAGGCGGCGATGCTGTATCCGCCAATGCCGTTAAGGCGGCCATTAAGGCGTTAATTGACAAGGAAGACCCACGCGCTATCCTGTCCGATGATACGCTGGTCGATATGCTCAACGCTCAAGGGTTCAATCTTGCCCGCCGCACGGTTGCCAAATATCGGGAAGCCATTGGCCTTGGCAGTTCGGTGCAACGGCGGCGGCAAAAGGCGTTGGCTGGTTAGAGCGTTTTTCGAATGGAATGGAACACGAAGTGACTCGGAAAAACGCGGTAGGTCAAAAATTTGTAGTGGCTGATCTGATCTCATCAGATCGTTAGCCGCTCTTAACCAACCTTATTGTTTCCACGTGCCGCTGTTCTCAAATTCCGGCTTAACGCTGCCCGATTGGGGCAGATTGCCGCCGCCATAGGTTTGATCACCGCCACGTGCTTTCGCTTCTGGACTGTATACAGGTGGTTGGTAAGTAGCGGTTGGTGCGGGTTTTGCTGCATTATATCCAACGGGGGCTGAACCAACACCCAGCGTCCCTTGCGACGGCGCCACGCCAATGCCGCGCTTTGCTTCAGCCGCTTTTGCATCGGCTTCTGCTTTGGCGCGGGCGTCGGCATAGTCACGCTCATATTGCGCCTGCAATTGCGCGGGGTCCATAGCCTTAGCAGGGGTGGGCGTATAGGCGCGGGGTTTCGGACCAGGGAATGGCTCGCTACCCGCATATTTGCGGAAAAACGCGCTATTCGTGCCAGCGGACCCTTTGAACGTATAGAACCGATGCGCGCCAATTGTGGTGATATAGCGTAATGAGGGGGCCCAATAGGGGTTGATTTCGGTGGTGTGGTAATGCGTGGCAAGGCCGACCGGCGCATAAACCGAACCCGCCAAAGCCGACGCGGCTACACCGCGTGCACGATTATAGAACATCGCCGATGGCGTGCGGCGCATGGAGCCGTCGCAGGAATAGCTGAATTGGCATCCGGTTACGCGCTCACTACCCTGATAAATCACACCGCAGATGGTGTTGGGATAGCTGGGGTGGCGCATGCGGTTAATGATGACCTGCGCAACGGCGCGTTGACCAGCTTCCGATTCCGACGCTGCTTCATAATAAATCGCATCGGTGAGGCATCGCAATGCGCGGGAATAATCTGTTCCCGCTGCATCTAATCGAAACGGACGGGCCACGGCACCGACGCCGGGCAAAACCATTGGCGGGGCAAGCGATGCGCTTTCCGCGGCCATTTCCGCACCATCAATGGCGGCGGCTTGGCCATCCACACCGGCGGGATAGCCATCGGGCAGGGCATCGACGCCCATCGCAGCCAAATCGCTGGCCTCGATTCCATATGCGGCATATTCGGCGCTGTCATTGTCGAGATAGTAAAAAGCGGAGCCGGGGAAGTTCCCCTCGGGCAATTCAACGGTGCCCATGGAATTGTCGCGATAGCTGTTGCTAACCAACTGCGCTTCGTTGCCTGATTCGCCGAACTGCGCCGCCGATGGTGCAAATGCTAGGAATAGGCAGGCGAAAACAATGATAATGATTTCGCGTTTGCCGATTAAACCGCCTTTGCCGAACATCGACGTGACCTTTTCCCACACGACAGCGCTCCCAACCACTTTGGCGGCTGGTTCGATAGGAATCACAATCGGTGGTGCCACTGTTAAGAGCGCCGGATTGGCCGTGGGAGTTTGGGGCAGCTTCATTCGGGTTGGTCGAATCCTGCGTCTGTTATGGTCGCAAAGTGTAAATATCCTGTTTTTGCTAGTGTTTCCTTAGGAAAAATTGCGGTGTTCCATGGTGGGACGGTAACTATTGTTGGGCTTAAGAATTCGCCAGATGTAGGCGCAACCGCTGCTCCGAAAGTGTCTCATCATAAGCCAAATTTGTTGTATTCGTTCGCAAAAGCGACATTATGCGTAACAGAAATCGAAATTTTGCCGCGCAAGCGATGCTTAGCGGCGCTGAATCGCTTGCGTTCACGGCGGTTTAGCGACTAAGGGGCGGGGCTTTTATGATATTGCAACGGGGCGTTGATGCCCGTGAATGGAGATGAACTATGTCGGCGAATTGGACGCCCGAAAGCTGGAAATCGCACGAAGGCATTCAAATGCCAGATTATGCGGACAAAGCCGCCTTGGCCGCAACTGAGGCGCGTTTAGGCCGCTTTCCGCCATTGGTGTTTGCTGGCGAGGCGCGCAATCTTACCGACGATTTGGCAAAAGTGTCGCGTGGCGAGGCGTTCCTGTTGCAAGGCGGCGATTGCGCCGAATCCTTTGCCGAATTTCACCCCGACAATATCCGCGATACGTTCCGCGTATTGCTGCAAATGGCGTTGGTTTTGACCTTCAAATCAAAGCTGCCCGTGGTAAAATTGGGCCGCATGGCAGGCCAATTTGCCAAGCCGCGCTCAACCGGAACAGAGACAATCGATGGCGTCGAATTGCCCAGCTATCGCGGCGACATCATCAACGATATTACGTTTGAGGCAGTTGCGCGGGAACCCGACCCTGTGCGCATGGAAATGGCCTATAATCAGGCCGCATCGACGCTCAACTTGCTGCGCGCCTTCGCGGGCGGCGGCTATGCCAGCCTGTCCCACGCGCATGGTTGGACGCTGGACTTTATGGGCCGCAATGATTGGACCAAGAAGTTTGAGCAAACCGTGGATCAAATTACGGAGGCTCTGGCCTTTATGGAGGCGTGCGGAGTTTCGCCCGAAACCACGCCCGCCATGCGGACCACGCCATTCTATACCAGCCACGAAGCGCTGCTACTGCCCTATGAGCAGGCGCTGACGCGTAAAGATTCGCTGACCGGCGATTTTTACGATACCAGCGCGCATTTCCTTTGGATTGGTGATCGCACCCGTTTTGAGGGTAGCGCGCATGTCGAATTCCTGCGCGGCATACACAATCCCATCGGGATGAAATGCGGACCGAGTTTGGAACCGGACGCTTTGCTGAAAATGCTCGATATACTCAATCCGGAGCATAAGGCAGGGCGGATGACGCTCATCACGCGCTATGGGCATGATAAAATCGAGAGCGGCCTACCTAAATTGGTGCGCGCAGTGAAGGCGTCCGGCCATCCCGTGATCTGGTCATGCGACCCGATGCACGGCAATGTGCTTAAGGCCGACAATGGCTATAAAACCCGTCCATTTGAGCGGATTTTGGCGGAAGTGCGCGGCTTCTTTGCCGTCCATCGTGCCGAGGGGACTTTCGGCGGCGGCATTCATATCGAAATGACCGGCCAAAATGTCACCGAATGCACTGGCGGTGCCGTTGCGATTACTGAAGAAGGATTGCGCGACCGTTATCACACGCATTGCGATCCCCGTTTGAATGCGGCGCAGTCGTTGGAACTTGCCTTTGCATTGGCCGAAATGTTGAATGTGGAAATTAGCGATCGCGCCAAAAAGGCTGCTTAATTGCCAACGTTATGAATATGAAAGGGGAGGCTAAGGCTTCCCCTTGTCTATCAAATGCAGTAACACGCTGCCATGCAAGTTTGGAAATTCATCGCCGCGTCCTGTCTATTGGCCATAGTCGCGACAGGATGCACGCGTCCGCAATCGATGACAATGGATCAGTCCGTCGGCATAAAACGCGGCGATGGGTTTGCCGTGTTGAGGACAGCACAAGATAATAGTGTTGATTCTCAGCGGGACGCCAAAGTTGCAAAGTCGCTTTCCGATCACTTTGAGTCGCCGAATGTAAGCGGGTCACCCAAATGGCTTGTCGAATACAGCTTTTCCGCGCGTCCTGCCAAAATCGCGATGACGGGCTCTAACGGGACCCAAGTGCAACCCATTGGCCTGCTCGCACCGGAATATTTGATCGATTGTAAACGTCTGAGTTTCCGAATGACGCTGCGTGTGGTTGATGCGACCAATGGCGCTCCCGCCTATCAAGGGTCGGCGGAGGAGCAAGCGTGCGGGCAATCGGCAGCCGAGCAGGACGCGGTTTTTGGTCGACTTATGGGCGATTTGGTCACTGGCATCGCGTTGAAGTAGCTAAAAAAACCAAACCCCGCGCCCATTTCTGAACACGAGGTGGGGTTTTTTTAAATATGTGCAGAATTACGCGAAAAGTTAGACCTTATCGCCCAACGCACCCTTAACGGAACCTGCCACCTTTTGGGCTTCGCCCTTAAGTTCTTGTGCCTTACCTTTTGCGACAAGTTCAGGATTGTCAGTTGCTTTACCAACGGCCTGCTTGACATTGCCAGCGGCTTCGTTAGCGGCACCTTTTACTTTTTCTGTGAATTCACCCATGATATTTCTCCTTCATCGTTAAAGACAAATAGATAACGGGCTTGGGCCTTTAGAGTTCCAAATTTAATTTCGCCATGCCGCAAATATGCTTCCACTCGTCAGGCATCACAGGGCCGACCGAAAGGCGCGATTGTTTAAGCAACGCCATGTCGGACAACGCCGGTTCGGCCTTTATCGCGCGCAACGGAACTGGCCGCGGCAGTTTATCGGTGGCACGCACGGTCACGACGACCCATTTGTCGGTATCATCGGTTGGATCCGGGGCAGCAATCCCCGTCACCTCGCAAATGCCAACAATATGGGGGCCGATTTTTCTGGCCCCAGGTCCGCTGTGATAAAAAAATGCCTGATCGCCAACGGCCATTGCGCGCATATTGTTCGCCGCCTGATGGTTGCGCACGCCGTCCCAAATGGCTTCACCGGCGCGGACCAAATCGTCCCACCCGAACTCCTCCGGTTCCGATTTAAGCAGCCAATAATTTGGCATAATATATCCCTCATTTGCATTTTTCTAACGGCGCAATTTGATTTGAGTCATGACGCGGGCCGCACCATCGGTTATAGCAAAGGCCATGACAGAAATCGCTCTTATATCACTCGACACAGATGACGCCCAAATTTCTCAGGATTTTGGCCGTTCCTTTGAAACCTATGGCTTTGCCATGATTGAAAATCATGGGCTGGACCCCGCGCTGATCGCACGTGCTTGGGAATTGACGGCTCAGTTTTTTGCGCTGCCAGAGGAAACCAAGCGGCGGTATTATGACGCCAACATTGGCGGCGCGCGCGGGTACACGCCGTTCAAGACCGAAATTGCGAAGGGTGCAGCACACCATGACCTGAAGGAATTTTGGCATGTCGGCCGCACGTTGGAGGCGGACAGCCCGCTGAAATCATCGATGCCCGACAACATTTGGCCCGATGAACCTGCGGATTTTAAGGCCGTTTTTGAGAAGCTTTGGGATGATTTTGACGCGCTAGGCGTTCGGCTTTTGTCTTACATTGCCGCCTATCTGGGCCTCGACAAGGACTGGTTCACGCTTACGGTCGCGGATGGTAATAGCGTCATGCGCTTGCTGCATTACCCACCTTTGCAAGGCGATCCGGCAGGCGCCATCCGGGCGGGCGCGCATGAGGATATCAATGTCATAACTTTGCTAATGGGTGCGGAAGAGGCTGGTTTAGAGGTGCTGACCAAGGATGGCCGTTGGATTTCGGCCAGCCCACCACCGTCAGGATTGGTTGTGAACGTGGGCGATATGCTGCAACGTCTGACCAACCACAAACTGCCATCGACCACGCATCGAGTGGTCAATCCAGCAGGCGACCGAGCAAAATTTAGCCGCTATTCCATGCCCTTTTTCCTTCATTTTCGCAGCGACTTTCCCATCGCAACTTTGCCAGAATGTGTATCGGACGAGAATCCCAATCGCTATCCAGAACCCATCTTGGCCGATGATTATTTGCGCGAGCGATTAATCGAAATCGGGTTGATTAAGGCATAGAAAAGCGCCGCCCGATTCCTCGGACGGCGCTCCTTACATTCGAAAAAGGGATTGAATTTTCGAATGTTAGTTCTTTGGCATAATGACCGTGTCAATTGCATGGATGACACCGTTGCTCGCAGCGACATCGGTCATTGCGATAGTCGATTTGCCGCCATTGGCGTCGGTCAGAATGACCTTGTCACCTTCCATCGATGCGGTCAGCTTTTGGCCCTGCACCGTGGTTAATTCGGCCTTGCCGCCGCCGTCAGTAATTGCCTTGGCCACATCGGCGGCCATCAATTTGCCCGATACAACGTGGTAGGTCAGAAGACCGGTTAAGGCATCTTTGCTCTCTGGCTTCATAAGACCGTCCAGAGTTGCTTTGTCTACTTTGGCAAAGGCATCATTGGTCGGCGCGAACACGGTGAACGGACCGGCTCCGCTCAAGGTTTCGCCCAACCCAGCAGCGGTTACAGCCGCGACCAAGGTAGAGAAATTCTCGTTACCTTGTGCAACGGCAACAATCGTTCCGGCCTCGGTTTCGGCGGTCATTGTGCCTTCATCAGCTGGCATTTCTTCGGTCGTTTCCGCAGTGGCCGTGTCGGCCGCCTCGGTTTCCGACGTGCCACATGCTACAATGGCCAATGCAGCAGTCATAGGCAACGCGATCTTCATCAATTTCTTCATGGTCTAATCCTTACGTGAAACAAGTCACACCCCGCGCCTTCAACCAAAGAGCCGCGACTTGGTTCCACATCGGTGGACAAAGATTTAGAAGTTCATGAAATCGCGGCGAAAGCTTTCCAGATGCGCGCCGCAGTCAACGAAGATTGTTTGACCTGTCACGGACTCAGCCCGCGCGAGATAAAGGACCGCGTCGGCAATGTCTTTGGCCGCAGGGAGTCGGTGGAGTGGCATCGCGGCGGCGGACGCGGCAATAGTGCCTTCATCATAATCCGCCGTCGCCAGCGTCAGTCCGGGGGCGACCGCATTGACCCGCACCACCGGGGCAAGCGCACGTGCCATGCTGCGCACTGATGCGTCGAGCGCTTGCTTGGCCAAGGTGTAGCTCAGCTGATCGACGACGGGATTGCGCACACGCTGGTCGGTGATGTGGACCACGACGGCGGGACTGCCCAAAGCTGCCATCGCTTGGGCGAGTAACACCGGCGCGCGAAAATTTAGGGCGATATGGGCGTCAAACGATTCGGCAGTCATTGATGTCGCATCGTCTTGCCCAAACATCGCGGCGTTGTTGACAAGCAAAACTGGCGGACGACCAAAATGGGCGACAATATCCGTCATCAATTTGGCCGGAGCATTTGGGCGGCTGAGATCGGCCTGAAACGCCGTGGCCTCGGTATCCCAATGCGTAAGACCGGCGGGTAGTTCGGGATCGCTTTCGTGGCTAGACACAGCAACTGTATAACCCGCCTCCGCCAAACGCTGTGCAATGGCCGCACCCAATCTGCGGACACCGCCGGTCACGAGGGCGAGTGGGCGCGGATCGCTCATGTGGCGCGAGCGCGCTTCATGGTAATGCCGATGGACTCGCCCGCCTCAGCAATCGCAAGTTTAATGATCTTGACCTCGACCGACATAATGCGTGCATCCTCAGCCAGCAGGCGCGCAATGATGTGGTCCGCGACCGCCTCGATCAGCGTGAAGTGAACACCTTCGGGCAAATCGGTCGCCGCCTCGCGCAGGTGCATATAATTTTTCGAGGCGTCCAGTGGCGTGTCGGGTGCATAAAAGCGTTCCATCGCCATTTCAACACAGATAGTGATACGCAATGGTTGCGGCTTGTGCGTTTCCTGGCTGTAAATGCCAGTCAGCACATCGACGTCAAGGTCGGCAACTTCAAGAAATAACGTATCGGTCATGCGTGGCTTTCAGGATTGGGATTGCTCCAGCGGGCAAATATGGCGGTGGGGAGCAACAGGCCGCGCGTTTCCTCACGCACAGCCAATTCCCCCATTTCAACGCTGCCCGGCAGGTCGGCAAAGAGTTGGTTCATAAGTTCGCCAATGGCCAATGCGCTCATGCGCACGGCGTAGACGGTGAGGAAAACGAAGCTAGATTGTGCATCAACCAACGCGCGGATGTTGGCGAGCAATTCGGGCAGGCCTTCCTCCAATTTCCATACCTCGCCATCGGGTCCGCGACCATATTTCGGCGGGTCGAGCAGGATGCCGTCATAGCGCCGCCCGCGCCGCACTTCGCGCGCCGTGAACTTGACCGCGTCGTCTATAATCCAACGAATAGGCGCGCTGTCCATGCCCGATAGCGCCGCGTTGGCACGGGCCTGATTGACGGATTTTTTGGAGGCATCAACGTGCACCATCGTCGCGCCAGCTTCCGCCATCGCCAGCGTGCCAACGCCGGTATAACCGAACAGGTTCATGCACTCCGCGCCCGGTTGCTCCGCGACCAATCCGCGCATCCAGCGCCAGACGGGGTCCATGTCGGGGAAGTATCCAAGGTGCCGAAATGGCGTGCATTGCTGCGCAAACTTGACCGCGCTCCCATCACCGCCCGACCAAGTCGCGGGCCAGCCTGCTTCGGGTAATGCGCGCGTAAAGTGCCATTGACCGCCGCCATCCTCATCCGCACCGGGGATAAATTCGGCGTCGCAAGGCCAATCGGAAAGGGCGGGGGCCCATAGCGCCTGTCCTTCCGGCCGAACGATGCGGATATCACCATAGGCCTCATATTTTCGGCCATGGCCCGTATCGAGCAGGCGGTAATCGCCGCGCGGTTCACCAATCATCGTGGTTAAGACGGGCGGCGTGCGCATGGTTTGGCTTAGCGTCCCGCCGCCGGAATGGCCTTAGCAACAATAAAATCGCGCACGGTTTCATAATCTCCGGCCAGCACGTCAAAGCGTTCCTCTCGCGCGAACAAATCGCCCATACGAGCGGGCAACATAGGGCGAACGCCTGTTGCGCGCTCTACCGCATCGCGGAATTTCGCGGGGTGTGCCGTGGCAAGCGTCACAACCGGCACCTCAGCGGGCAGGCCGCTCGCGCGCGCTGCATGCATGCCAATGGCGGTGTGGGGGTCCAGCACTTCGCCAGTGCAATCATGCGCCCATTCCATCGCCGAGTTCATTTCAGCGGGGTCCACGCGGCAGGATGTGAACAACGCCGCCTCGTTACGCATTGCATCGGTCAGGCCCATGCGTTTGGAGCCTTCAAACTCAGCCATCCGTTGCGCGGTTAGGCGCCCATCGCGCCCTTCCAGGTCGAAGAGCAAGCGTTCAAAGTTGCTGGACACCTGAATATCCATCGACGGCGCGGCGGTGGGGGTGACCGTGCCGACCGAATAATCGCCCTCGGACAAAGCGCGGTGCAGAATGTCGTTGATATTGGTCGCGACGATCAGCCGCTCAATGGGCAACCCCATTTTGTGCGCGACATAGCCCGCAAATACGTCGCCGAAATTGCCGGTCGGCACGCTAAATGCGACTTTTCGGTCTGGCCCGCCCAATTGCAGGGCGGCAGCGAAATAATAGACGACCTGCGCCATCAATCGTGCCCAGTTGATTGAGTTTACCGCCGATAGTTGGCACTTGTCGGTCACTGCCGGGTCGCTAAACATGCGTTTCACATGCGCCTGCGCGTCGTCAAAACTGCCTTGAATCGCGATGTTGTGAACGTTGGGGGCAAGCACCGTTGTCATTTGACGGCGTTGCACATCGGAGACTCGCTCATGCGGGTGGAGCATGAAAATCTCCACCTTCTCACGGCCCGCCACGGCATCAATCGCCGCGCTGCCCGTATCGCCGCTGGTCGCGCCGACGATGGTGATATTGCGATCGGATTTCGTCAGGAATCGCTCGAACAGCAGGCCAAGCAATTGCAAAGCCACGTCCTTAAATGCCAAGGTCGGGCCGTGGAAAAGCTCCAGCAAATGATGCTGCTGATCCAATTGCACCAACGGCGTGACGGCGGTGTGGGAAAAGCGGCCATAAGCGGCATGGCAGAGTTCCGACAATTCCGCCTCGGTCAAACTGCCCGCAACAAATGGCGCCATGACCCGCGTTGCAAGTTGGGCATAGGGCAGGCCGCGCATGTCGCGGATTTCGTCGAGCGTGAATCGCGGCCATGCCTCCGGCACGTACAAGCCGCCGTCCGACGCCAATCCAGTTAGCGTGACGCCCTCAAAATCAAGCGTATCCGCTTGCCCCCGTGTGCTTTGATATTTCATGGATAGGCCGATTAGACGGGTGCGGGGCAGGGGGCAAGGATTTTGCGTGCCTGTTCGCGGCTTTTAAGCCTTCACGGTTACTTTGCGCCGCCGTCGCAACAAAATCGTGTAAATGATAGCGGCAATGGCGGCGAAGAGGAACCATTGCACTGCATAGGCAAGATGATTGTTGGGGACGCTATCGATATTGGGCACTGCTGGCGTTTTTAAACCGCCTTGCCCTGCGTCTGCGATCAGCATCGGCGTGGCGGGCGCGCTTTTGCCGGTCAGCTTTTCAATCAGGCTGGCTTCGCCGCCCTCCATCACAATCCATCCCGAGATCGTGCCGCCGGTCCACGCGGGTTTCAGGTCAGGCTTTGCTCCTACCCCGATGGCCACGCGCGCGCCGGGGCCTTCTGTTCCGGTTGCGCAATTGGCGATATAACGGAAACCTGTTTTATCATCAGACGCTTTGCCAGCCTCAACCGACCAATTGTCGACCGACAGGCAAGTCACGCTGCTTTTGCGGAAGAGCAGGGTTTCATCCAATGGACCGAGCAAGGGGTAGGCAATAGCGGGTAGATTACGGTTGGCCGCCAGTTGCGCCAATTGCGCTTCCTTCTCCTGCTTGCGATCGAGTTGCCAAATGCCAAGGGCAATCATGACCCCAACGGCCATAACCACAACGATGGTGGAGAAAATTGGAAACTTGGAATCGGTCATTGGTCGTTCGACCCATTCATATCAATTTGACCCTCATGCGCATTGCGTTGATATTCCGATGTTAGCAACGCGCCCTTCGCGATGCGCAAAAGTAAGATGGTCATCCCCGCGGTCACAGGCACCCACAACAACACATGAACCCAAAGTGGTGGCGCAAATTGAAACTCAACGACTAACGCCAAAATCACGACAATTGCGCCGATAATAAGCGTCAAAAACGCCGCGGGCCCATCGCCAACATTGAATTTGCCATAATCCAACCCGCACGCGTCGCATTTGGGGGCAAATTGCACAGGGCCGTCAAACATTGAACGCGCGCCACAGGACGGACAGGCACCAAAAAAGGCAGCAGAAACGAAGTTCTGCTGCCCTTCATTGGATTTTGGTTCAGGTAACGTCACCGTAATGCACCGATTAACCGTGCACCGGCGCGCCCCAACCGCCCCATACATAGACGACGACGAAGAGGAACAACCAAACGACATCTACGAAATGCCAATACCAAGCGGCG
>JBGSSR010000255.1:0-4382 GCA_041736905.1 Sphingomonadaceae bacterium
AACTCGGCAAAGCCATCGCCAAGCAAATCGCGAACGAAGGGCCAAGCGGCTTTGACCCCTCCACCATGACATTGATCCAACGCGCTATGGGTTGAGAAGGCGGGCTAAGCTTCCACAAAAGGGCTTGCCTTTCGCCCCGCCTGTGCCGACATGAGGCCAAACGGCTTTATTGGGGCGGATAGCATGGAATTCGACTACGACCTTTTCGTCATCGGCGCGGGCAGCGGCGGCGTACGTGCGGCGCGCATATCCGCCTCACACGGCGCACGGGTTGCTGTGGCGGAAGAATATCGCGTCGGTGGCACGTGCGTCATTCGCGGCTGTGTGCCGAAAAAAATGCTGGTGTATGGCAGCCATTTTGCCGAGGATTTGGAGGATGCCAAGCGCTTTGGTTGGGATGTCGGCGAACCGAGTTTCGATTGGCCCACGTTGCGCGACAATGTGCTCGCCGATGTCGATCGGTTGGAGGGGCTGTATGGTCAGACATTAGGCAATGCGAACGTCGAGATTATCCGTCAACGCGCGGTGATCGCTGGACCGAACACCGTCCGCCTGGCCGATGGAACCGAAGTAACGGCGGGTAAAATCCTAATCGCTGTTGGTGCATGGCCCGCCGTTCCGACCATCCCCGGCGCGGAATATGGGATCACCTCGAACGAGGTTTTCCACTTGGAGGCCCTGCCCAAACGCGCGGTTATCGCGGGCGCGGGTTATATCGCCAATGAGTTTGCGGGCATTCTGCACGAACTGGGCGTAAAAGTGACCTTGGTAACACGCGGCGACAAAATGTTGCGCAGCTATGACCAGGAAATCGTCGAGCGCCTGTGTGCGATTAGCGCCGAAAAAGGCATCGATATTCGGTTCAATTTCCATTGCCCCTCGATTGTGAAACACGCGGACGGAAGCCTATTGGTCGAAAGCGGCGACGGTGCGCATGTTGAAACCGACCTTGTCCTTTTCGCCATCGGCCGCGTGCCAAAGACGATGGATTTGGGATTGGAAAATGCTGGCGTCATGATCGATGCAGTTGGCGCAATTGTTGTGGATGAATACAACAAAACCAACGTTGACAGCATCTATGCCGTGGGCGACGTCACCAACCGCGTGCAATTAACGCCAGTGGCAATCCGCGAAGGCCATGCCTTTGCCGACGGGGTATTTGGCGGCAAACCGCGCACAATTGACTATAGTTGCATCCCCACCGCCGTTTTTGCCAACCCGCCGATTGCGGGCGTCGGCCTGACCGAAGAAGAAGCGCGGGCGTCATTGGCCGATGTGCAGGTTTTCAAAAGCGATTTCCGCCCGATGAAAAATGTGCTGGCGGGGCGCAATGAGCGGTCGCTCTATAAAATGATCGTTGATGGCGCGACCGATAAGGTCGTCGGCCTCCACCTGATTGGTCCCGATGCCGGTGAGATTTTGCAGGCCGCCGCGATTGCGGTGAAGGCAGGTCTGACCAAGGCACAGTTTGACGACACTGTCGCATTGCATCCTAGCATGGCGGAGGAATTGGTGCTGATGCGCTAAGCTAATCGGTATGGCACCACGCCGCGCTGGTCTGGATTAACCACCAATGCACGGTCGCTAGGCGGGAAGGCGCGTTGGTCGCAATCCTCGCGCGGGCATATCCGGCACCCAATGCCGATTTTGGTGGCTGCCGATGGGCTGGTCAGGTCTAGTCCGTCGGCATAGACGAACTCCCGCGCATGATCGACTTCGCATCCCAAAGCGACGGCATAGCGGCGGGGCAGGCGGGTAAAGCTGCCCGATGGTTTGACCAGCCCTTTGGCCATCGAAATATAGCGCACGCCGTCGGGCGTTTCCGCGAGTTGGACCAAAATGCGGTCGGGGATCGCCACCGCCTCATGCACGATCCACAGCGGGCAAGCCCCGCCAAAGCGTGCAAATTGCAAACGCGTGGCGGAATGTCGTTTGGTGATATTTCCCGCCATATCTACGCGGCAGAAAAAGAAAGGCACCCCGCGCGCGCCGGGCCGTTGAAGGGTGGAGAGGCGATGGCACGCCTGTTCAAAACTCACCCCGAAACGCAATCGCAATTGGTCGATGTCGTGGCGCAACGCCCGCGCCTCCTCCCGAAAGCGCGCATAGGGCATCAATAACGCTCCCGCCGCATAGTTTGCTAGGCCAAGGAACAGCAACTGCCGCGCCGACGCCGTGCGCAGGTTGGTGTCCGATATGATCGCCGCCATGACGTCATGCAGCGCTAGGGCCGCCAATTGGTGCGCGAGCTGGAACCTTTGCGTCTCCGCTGGTTGCGCGGGGTCTATGGTGAGATGTTGCATCGCCGCGTCATATCCACGCAACCCATACGCGCCGTCGTATAAGAGCGATACGCCCAACCGCTGTGTCAAAAACCGTTCCATCTGCGTTTGACTAGGCGAAGCCGCCCCACCGCCCACAGTCGCGCTTAACGCCTCCGCCGCGCGGTCCAATGTATCGACATAGTTACCGGAATTATGGAACCAGTCGCGCACTTCCTCCCAAGGCAGCCGGCTTCCCGACGCGTCATCGTTAGCAAGTGCCTCATCTGCCATTTGCAACCTTTGTTCGGCATGGCGCAACGCGGAATGGAGCGCGACAAAGCGGTCCGAAATCTCCGGCTGCTGCTCGGCTAGTCGAGCGATTTGATCGGCGGGCAGGGCGGCGGCGAATAGCGGGTCGGCCGCCGCCTCTGCCAGCGCAGCACGACGGCGGGTGGCAGCATCGGCGAAATCCTCCGACCAATCGAGGGGGAAACGTGCCGTCAACCGCTCGATCAAAACGGTGGTCAACGGGCGGTCGTCATGCTCAATCTGGCTCAAGTAACTGGTCGAAATGCCAAGTTGCGTCGCCATCTCGGCCTGCCGCAAACCATGCGTTTCACGCAAAGCGCGCAATTTTGAACCAGCGAAGAGACGGGGGGTGGCCATGGCCCTTCATAGTTTGCAAACCATCACTTTGCAACTTTGCAAATTCACATTTGCCTTTGTGGGCCGAAACTGGGATGACAGCGTCACGAATTTTTGGAGAGCGACCGAAATGCTGACAATTCTTGAGCAACTGGAATCGAAACGCGCCGCCGCACGGCTTGGTGGCGGGCAAAAGCGGATCGATGCGCAGCACGCACGCGGCAAACTCACCGCCCGCGAACGGCTCGAAATCCTTCTGGACGTCGGCAGCTTCGAAGAAATCGATATGTATGTCGAACACAATTGCGTCGATTTCGGCATGGATACCCAAAAAATCCCCGGCGACGGCGTGGTCACGGGAAGCGGTTCGATCAACGGGCGCTTGGTGTTCGTTTACAGCCAAGACTTCACCGTCTTCGGCGGCTCGCTTTCCGAACGCCATGCGGAAAAAATCTGCAAAGTGATGGACACCGCGATGAAATTGGGCGCGCCCGTCATCGGCTTGAACGACAGCGGCGGAGCGCGGATTCAGGAGGGCGTTGCGTCGCTCGGCGGCTATGCGGAGGTGTTCCAACGCAACGTTTTGGCCTCAGGCGTCGTCCCGCAACTGTCCCTCATCATGGGGCCTTGCGCGGGCGGGGCGGTTTATTCGCCGTCGATGACCGACTTCATCTTCATGGTGAAGGATTCGTCCTACATGTTCGTCACCGGCCCCGATGTGGTCAAAACCGTGACCAACGAAGTCGTGACGCAGGAGGAATTGGGCGGCGCAGTTACGCACACAACCAAATCGGGCGTTGCGGATTTGGCGTTTGAGAACGATGTGGAAGCACTGCTTGCCGCGCGCGATTTCATTGACTTCATGCCGCTGAACAACCGTGAGGACGTGCCGGAGCGGCCCACGAACGACGCATGGGATCGGCTCGAATCCAGCCTCGACACCATCATCCCCGCCAATGCCAACACGCCCTATGACATGCACGAAGTCATCCGCAAAACGGTCGATGAGGGCGATTTCTTTGAGGTGCAACCGAGCCATGCGGGCAACATCATCTGCGGCTTTGGCCGGATTGAGGGGCGCACCGTGGGCATTGTTGCCAACCAACCGATGGTGCTGGCCGGTTGCCTTGATATTAATGCGTCGAAAAAAGCCGCGCGGTTCGTGCGTTATTGCGACGCGTTCAGCATCCCGATTGTGACCTTTGTCGATGTCCCCGGCTTCCTGCCCGGCACGGCGCAGGAGCATAATGGCATCATAAAACATGGCGCAAAACTGCTGTTCGCTTATGCAGAGGCTACGGTTCCGAAAATCACCATCATCACGCGAAAGGCCTATGGCGGCGCCTATGACGTCATGGCGTCAAAGCATTTGCGCGGCGATTTGAATTATGCCTGGCCGACGGCTGAGATCGCCGTGATGGGCGCGAAGGGCGCGGTGGAGATTATCTTCCGTCAAGACATAGGCGACGCCGA
>JBGSSR010000262.1:0-1621 GCA_041736905.1 Sphingomonadaceae bacterium
GGACCATCTGCCGCGCCGGGTCTCCGCTCAGTTGCGCGCGCGCTTCTTTCGCGGCGGCGACGGCGTTGCGGTAATGCACGGTGCCGAACTTCTCAGCCTCGGCAAAGGGCACCGGCGTCCATTCCTCGCTCGGGTACACCGCGTCATAAATCGCCCGCGCCGCCGCGCGCAGTTGATGGTCGTGCTCCAGATGCTGCACGGCATTCTCCTTCACTTTTCGAATCAGGGGTGAAGGATAATTGTTCTTATTATGTTCCGCAATCGCTTAGCGTCCAGCCGCGCTTCGCGTCCGCCCCGAACGAGCCATTGCAATGTAGGATTATCGATGCGATTGCGGTGTTGAAAATCGGCATAGGCCCTATGAGCTAACAGGGTTTGCGACCTGCTCATCGCCGCCGCCTAAATTGACAAAGTGGACAACTACCCCCCGCGTCATGCGTGAACCTTGTCAATTTAAGGCGGCGTCCTGGCCATCCATAAGAGTTGAAATCGCTCGTTGCCCCATCGTCCACTCGCGCGCTACAGGATGGCAGGTAAGGAGTGAGGCGATTGCGACATGCGGGACTGGTTTTATTGTGGATGTTGGCGGGATGTGCATCAGGCGCAGCCGTGCCCGAACGGGCGGGGGAGGGTGTCGTGACGAAGGCCGCGCCGCAAAAGGCGCTTCTGACGTGGGACGACCTGCTCTCGCGACCAAAGCCTGCGCCCGATGCGACGGTCAGCTATGGCGCGGATGCCTTGCAGCTGGTGGATGTGTGGAAGCCCGCCGGGGCTGGCCCGCATCCGGCGGTAGTCATGATCCACGGCGGATGCTGGCAGACCGCGATTGCCGAGCGCGACATCATGAACTGGATTGCGGGTGACCTGCGCTCGCATGGGGTTGGCGTGTGGAATATCGAATATCGCGGGGTCGACCGGGGCGGCGGCTATCCGGGGACGTATCAGGATGTTGGTGCGGCGGCGGATTTGTTTGCGGCGAAGCGCGGGGAGTTTGGGTTTCGGACGGACGCGCCGGTGGTGGTGATCGGACATTCGGCGGGCGGGCATCTGACTTTGTGGCTGGCGCGGCGGGCTGGTTTGGCGAAGGGCGATGCTTTGAGGGGCCCTTCGACAGGCTCAGGAGAGCCTTTGAAGGTCGATCTGGCGATATCGCAGGGGGGCTTGCCCGATCTGCGCGCGCAGATGACGCTGCCCGATCATGGTTGCGGTAATGAGGCGGCGGCGAAGATGGCGGGCGGGGAATTTGCGAGGGTCTCACCGCCCGAAATGCCCAAAGGGAGCGCGCGCGAGTTGCAGTTCAACAATGACCTCGACAGCATCGCGCCGCCCTCGTTTGGCAAAGCTTATGGTGCCGAGATGGTAACGACGCCGCACGAAGGCCATGCCGAGCTGATCGCGCCCGAGACAGTGTCCTGGGGCAAGCAGCGCGCGGTGATATTGAAGGCGTTCGGGCTTTGAGTTTGGAGGCGGCAGAGGCGCTCGATGCGGCGGACCCGCTGGCGGGGTATCGCGACCGATTTGTTCAGCCCGAGGCCGTGATTTACCTCGACGGCAATTCGCTTGGGTGCTTGCCAAAGGCAACCATTGTGGCGGGTGCTGACGTGATGGAGCGGGCCTGGGG
>JBGSSR010000272.1:0-6072 GCA_041736905.1 Sphingomonadaceae bacterium
CGAATGACAATGATTCAGGCCATAAACGATGGCCTTTCCGTAATGATGGAGCGCGATGAGAACATCGTCGTGTTGGGCGAGGATGTCGGCTATTTCGGCGGCGTATTCCGCGTGACCGCTGGCTTGCAAGAGAAGTTTGGGGCAACGCGGTGCTTCGACACGCCAATCACCGAATGCGGCATCATTGGCGCGGCGATTGGCATGGCGGCTTATGGTTTGCGCCCTGTACCAGAGATACAATTCGCCGATTACATATACCCCGGCCTTGACCAAATCGTCAGCGAGGCGGCGCGGATGCGGTATCGGACGGCGGGCGATTTCACCAGCCCGATCACCGTGCGAGTCCCCTTTGGTGGCGGCATCTTCGGCGGGCAAACGCATAGCCAAAGCCCTGAAAGCCTGTTCACCCATATGTGTGGCGTCAAGACGGTGGTGCCTTCGACCCCTTATGACGCCAAGGGCCTGCTCATCGCGGCGATAGAGGACAATGACCCTGTCATCTTCTTTGAGCCGAAGCGGTGCTATAACGGCCCGTTCGACGGCTATTACGACCGGCCCGCGCTGAGTTGGAAGGACCATGTGGATGCGGAGGTGCCGTCGGGTTACTACCGCATCGAACTCGGCAAAGCGCGGGTGGTGCGCGAGGGTGAGGCGGTCACTGTGCTGGCTTATGGCACCATGGTGCACGTCGCGGCGCAGGTGATTGCGGAGCACGGCATCGACGCCGACCTTATCGATTTGCGCACGTTGCTGCCGCTCGACATCGAAACGATTGAGGCGTCTGTCAAGAAAACCGGCCGCTGCGTCATTATTCATGAGGCGACACGGACCAGCGGTTTCGGCGCGGAATTGTCGGCGCTTGTCCAGGAACGATGCTTCTACCATTTGGAGGCCCCGATTGAGCGCGTGACTGGTTTCGACACCCCATATCCGCACTCGCTCGAATGGGCATACTTTCCCGGACCTATTCGTATCGGTGAGGCTCTCGACCGTATTACCAAGGATATTTGATATGGCGCGTTTTGAATTCAAACTGCCCGATATTGGCGAAGGCATTGCCGAGGCGGAGGTCGTCGAATGGTTCGTATCCGTGGGCGATGTGGTGGCGGAGGATCAACCTGTCGCTGCGATGATGACCGATAAGGCGACGATTGAGTTGGAGTCGCCGGTGGCGGGGACCATCATCGAGCGGGTGGGCGAGGTCGGCGATATGCTGGCCATCGGTTCGCTGCTCGTGGCGATTGATGCCGAGGGTGAAGGCGAGGACGAAGGGCAGGGCGAGATTACGCCCGCGACTGACCAGATTGCGGAGGCTGCAGACGAAGCCGAAGCCGACCTGGTCAGGGAAGAGGTTCCTGCCCCCGTTGCCGCCATGACGTCACAAGCTGCTGTGCCCTCACCCGCGCCCAAATCCAAAGTCCTCGCTGCGCCAGCGGTTCGCCGCCGTGCGCTCGACCTTGGCATTGACCTCAGCCAAGTGCCGCATGACGGGCATCAGGTGCGTCACGGCGACCTTGATGCCTTCCTCGCCTATCGCGGCGACCAAGGTTTCCGTTCCGCCGGTGGCACGCGGCCCGACGAGCAAATCAAAGTCATTGGCATGCGCCGCCGCATCGCCGAAAACATGGCGGCCAGCAAACGCCACATCCCGCATTTTTCGTATGTCGAGGAAATCGACGTCACCGATTTGGAGTCGATGCGGGGCCAACTCAATTCCGCGCGTGGGGATAAGCCGAAGCTGACCCTGCTGCCGTTGCTCATCACCGCGATTTGTAGATCGGTGCCCGACTTTCCCATGATCAACGCACGCTATGATGATGAGGCGGGCGTGGTCACGCGGTCGGGCGCGGTGCATTTGGGCATGGCAACGCAGACAGACGCGGGCCTGATGGTCCCCGTCATCCGCAATGCCGAACGGCTGAACGCATGGCAACTCGCGCGTGAAATCACGCGGCTGGCCGAAGCGGCGCGAACGGGGAAGGCGAAGTCGGAGGAACTGTCCGGCTCCACGCTCACCATCACCTCGCTTGGCCCCTTGGGCGGTATCGCCACCACGCCGGTTATCAATAGGCCAGAGGTTGCCATCATCGGGCCCAATCGTATCATTGAACGCCCAATGTTTGTCGGCGATGCGATTGAGGCGCGCAAGTTGATGAATCTCTCCATCAGCTGCGATCACCGCGTCGTCGATGGTTGGGATGCGGCGAGCTTTGTGCAGGCGGTAAGGCGATTGCTGGAAACGCCAGTGCTTTTATTTGCGCCCGACTAACAGCGCCGATCCCCAATAGGGAAAGACCCCGGCTTTATAGGCCGAGGTCTTTAAAGGTGGTTTGGTCCAACTTAATGTCGAGTTGGATATAGGGTCCGTCGCGTGTGTATCGGGATTCCTCGAAATCGCGATCCTCAAAGCCAAGCACGTTGTAACCCACCCGCACATTCATATTCTTGTCGGGTGCAAAGGTCACCATGGGCCCGCCGGAATAGGAATAGCTGTCAAAGCCATTGCCGATACGGATGGTTCCGGCAAAACCCAAGTCCAAACGGCGGGACACATCGAACCGGGCATCTAGGCCAAGCACGTTGCTCCATCCATCGACATCGGCGGTGCCGAAGCGTTCCGAAACATAGCGCGTGCCCCAGAAGAAGCTGTACTCGCCGGTCTCGTAAAACGCTTTTTCCTTACCGTCCTCATCACGCTCGCCAATAGGCGTGTAGTTGATGGCGACAGAAGCAATTGCGCGGCGCGAGCGGGCGTTGCCGTTGACGATAAAGCTGCCCGCAACAGGAGCGGCGGTGCCCTCGACGGCGCCCTTTACTTCGTCATGGCGCAGTTCGATTTTGGTCAGCCAGCTGACTTCGCTGTCCGCTGGACGGTGCGCCCAGCTGAATTGGGCCTCGGCCACTTCGCTGCTGGCGCTCAACGCGTCCTTGGCATGGGTGTAACGGATGAGGCCACCAATGGCCTCGCCTTCGCCCATTTGCCGGATGAAGCCGAATTGGCCTCCATAACGCTCACCCGAGTCGGCATCGCGATATTCAATGCGGCTGGTCGCGCTCCACGGGCCAGCGACATAGTTCGCACCCATTGACACGGCGAGGAAATCTTCGGTCAGCACATTGTTGCCGCCCAAGAAGCCGCCAGTTGCGACGGGTTGCTCAGGATTGACAACATCGTCGCGGCTGACTCCGTTCAGAGTGCGGTTGCCATCGACGGAGAAGTCCACGGTGACCTTGTCATTGATTTGGAACGTCTGCTTCAAACCGTATGCCGCAAAGCTGCGCGGGCCGTATTCGGTGATGCTTTGTTGGCCAGCGGTGGCAAGCACACGGCCGCCCTTCCATGGCGTGACTTCGAAGCCCGCGCGGAAGCTATCGGCCTTAATCGCGCCGCCCTCGGCATGTTCGTAGCCAGCGACCAATTGCACCGCGTTGCTCAAGGCATAGCGCGCACCCAATTGGTAACGGGTGGGGAAATCGGCGCTGGCGTCCTTGCCATCGATAGGCAATTCTGCGCCTGCATCTATGGTCAATTTCTTGCCAATTTTATGCGATCCGGTGAATTTTAGCAAGGTCGAGCGGTTCGTCGTGCCGTCGCTCAATTCATCCTCGGCGAAGATCAGACCGACGGTTGCGGATTTTTGTTCGTCACGAACCATGAACTCACCAGCAGCAGCACGGCGGCGGGCGCCACGGCCCAATTGGTCTTCCTGCCAGGCTAGAGCACCCAACGACACCGACTTGCTGAGCCGCGCGCGGGCATCGACGCCAAATTTTCGGGTGGCGGATTCGGACGCATTGAGTTGGCCGACGCCAAAGCTGCCATCCTGTTGGCGGGCATAAGCGAGGAGGTCATAATCCTTGCTGTGATGTTCGGCCTCAACCAACCATGCGTCGCCTTTTGCACCAGTGCCGGTTTGGCCAGCCATCGGGCTGCTGTCACTGTGCGCATATTCGGCGCGCACTTCGGTGGCGTTGTCAGGACGGAAGCGGATGTCGCCGCCCAGCATTGTGGTCTTGGCGGTGTCGCCCTCATCATGGATGGCGGTAAAGCCAACGCGCAGTTTTTCGTCTGGCGTCGTATAGGCCACGCGGCCACCTGCATTGGTGACATAGCGGCCCGCGCCCTCAACTTCATAATCGGCGATGATGAATTGCGGGTTACCGTCGAAATCGCGGCTGAGCACGGGGTTCTTGAACCGCACGGTGCCGGTCGCATAATCGATGTCATAATCGATGTAGCGTGACAAGCGCGTTTCGCTGACAATCACATCGCTGCGCAAACGGTCGCGCACTTGGAGGGTGATGGTTTCCGAATTGGGAATAATGAACCGCGCGCCCAAGGGGTAGGGACCGGTCAGGCCATTGCCCTGAATCTCGTCGCGCTTATACCGCTGCGCCGTTTCGGCATAGAATATCGTGGCGGCCCATTCGGGCGTGCCATATTGCGCCTTAAAGCCGTTCAGGCTGCGCTGATAGCGCGCCAATTGCGGGTCATTGATGTTGGTTTGATAGTCGCCGAACATCGCATAGAAATTGGGCCGCTCGATCTTTGCGTAAAGTTTGCGAATGGAGGCCGCGTCATAACGTTGCTCCGCCCGGTCGGCATAGATGGTGTAATAGGCGCGTGGGTCCACAGTCCCGGCGAAGCGGGTGTCTTCACGGTCCTTGTCGCTATCATAGGCCACAGTAAGCAGCCACTTATCCGACAATTTGCCCTTGGCATAAAACGCAATGCGGCCATCCAATTGGCGCTGTTTTAAGTCGGGATCGGCAAGGTCACGGTTCAATTGGTTGAAGCCATAGCTAAGCGAGGCCAACGCCACCACGGTCCACGGGCGATTGCCCGCGTCCAGCCAGACATCAACGGTCTGTTCGCGCTTCACCTCACCATCGGCGAAGGGGAAGGTGATTTGGACGGAACCGGACGCGGTGGTTGGTTCCAATTGGATATAGGCGATGCCATCGTCGCCAACGACTTCCCATCCGGTGGGCGCGCGGTCCATGCCGGCGAGTTGCCGGGCCTGTTGCGCATCAACCTGAATAGCGGCCTGGTAGGGTTCAGGGACCGAGAAGCTGCCATGGGTGCCATGCGAAATCGGGCGACCTTCACGGTCGGTAAGGCGCACCGCGATCACGGGGCGGGTGATACCGTCCGCGACATAAGTGCCGACTTCGGGCAACAACTTCGCCTGCATTGGCGCGCCGGACAGATAAACCGTCTGCGTCAATTCCTGATGCAGCGTGCCGTCATCTTTCAACACGCGCGCGGTCAAGGTGTTCAGGCCGGTGTCCAGCGGAATGCCGCGCCACAAGCTGACCTGAATACGCTTGTTGCTGCTGGTGCGAACACCGTCGAAGGATAAGGGCGCAATTGGTTGCCCGTTAATCAGCAACTCAACCTTCATGCCCGCTGGATGCTTGATGGCAACGCGGGTTGAGCGCAGGCGCGGGTTGTGGTCGGTCAATGGGTAGAGGAATGCCGTGCCGGGCGTTTGCCCTGCCAGCCAATCGGTTTCCGCGCCCGCCGCTTCCGGATCGCTTTTCGCTGCGGGAATTTGGAAAGGCGCGACGCCTTCAACGGTGCGTGGTTCAACCTTATGCGCATGGAAATCGGCGCGTTTCAATGAGCCGCCATCGCCCTCAACAAAACGCGAAATCGGGCTTTCCGCCGAACGGTTGTTGGTGGGGCAATCCAGTGCGGCTTGATCGAGTGGCATGCTATGCGGGTCGATTTGCACGACATGCTTGCCGGGGCGCACGCCCTCAAAATGGTAACGACCATCGGAGTCGGTCACGGTATAGGTGCCGTCCTCCAACATCACGCGCACGCCGGGGATGCCCTTGGCCGATTTGGGGTCGGTGATGCATCCGCCCTCGGTCACGCGGCCAATGATGGTATAGCGATCGGTCAGCGCATCTTTTTCAATCCGCACTGGCGCATCCGCCGTGCCGCTTACCCCGCCGCGCGTGTCGGTGGCGGTGGCGCGGTTGACGGCGACGCCATTGCGGGCATCGGGGCGGACCTCGGTAATATAGGACAGCTTGCCGGTCTGTCCGGCGGCCAGCGACGGC
>JBGSSR010000276.1:0-3080 GCA_041736905.1 Sphingomonadaceae bacterium
GCGGCGTCCCGCAGCGAGCGCGCCCAACGCATCGGCATCGGCAAGGCGCTTCAAAACGGCGGGGGAAAGCGCTGCCCGCCGCGCCAAATCCTCCATCGATGAAAACTCCGCATCACTCCGCGCCCGCACGATGGCATCGGCCCATTCGGCGCGGAAGCCGTCAATCATGCGCAGGCCTAGGCGGAGCGCGGGCCAATGGGCCACCCCCTCCACCGCGCAATCCCAATCGCTGGCGTTCACATCCACCCCGCGCACCTCGACGCCATGCTCAATCGCATCGCGGACCAGTTGCGCGGGCGCGTAAAACCCCATTGGCTGGCTGTTCAACAACGCGCAGGTGAACACGGCAGGATGCCGACATTTCAGCCAACTGGACACATAGGTCAGCCACGCAAACGCCTGCGCATGGCTTTCGGGGAAGCCATAGGAGCCGAAGCCTTTGATTTGCTCAAAACATCGTTCGGCAAAGTCGGGTTCGTACCCGCGCGCGATCATGCCGTCGATCATGAGGCTTTGATAATGATGAATAATCCCGCGATTGCGGAACGTCGCCATGGCGCGGCGCAGGCCATCCGATTGCGTCGGCGTGAATCCAGCGGCAACAATGGCAAGCTTCATCGCCTGCTCCTGAAACAAGGGCACGCCCAATGTCTTGCCCAAAACTTCGCGCAGTTCATGCGGATCATTCGGCGGCGCGGGCGATGGAAACACCACCTTTTCCTCGCCATTGCGGCGGCGCAGATAGGGGTGGACCATGCCGCCCTGTATCGGGCCGGGGCGGACGATGGCGACTTGAATGACCAGATCATAAAACTCGCGCGGTTTCATACGGGGCAGCATGTTAATCTGTGCACGGCTTTCGACCTGAAACGTGCCGATGCTGTCGCCGGTTTGCAGCATTTTGTAAACGGCGGGGTCCTCGCGCGGCACGGTTTGCAGGTCATAATCCCCCTGCCCCATCGCGCGCAGCATATCGAAGCCCTTTCGAATGCAGGTGAGCATGCCGAGCGACAGGACGTCGACCTTCATCAATCCCAGCGCGTCAATATCGTCCTTATCCCACTCAATAAACGTCCGGTCCGCCATCGCAGCGTTGTGGATGGGGACGAGTTCATCGAGCCGCCCCTCGGTCAGCACAAACCCGCCGACGTGCTGTGACAAATGGCGCGGAAACGTCAACAATTGGTCGATGAGGTTTTTCAACCGCGCAATCACGGGGTTTTCGGGGTCAAAGCCCGCCTCCGCCACGCGCCCCTCCGGCACATCGCGGCCCCAACTGCCCCAGATGGTGCTGGTCAGGCGCTGCGCCACATCCTCGGTCAACCCCATCACCTTGGCGACTTCGCGGATGGTGCTGCGCGGGCGGTAGTGGATGACGGTCGCGGCAATCCCCGCACGTTCGCGGCCATAGCGGGCGTAGATATATTGCATCACTTCTTCGCGCCGTTCGTGTTCGAAATCAACATCAATGTCGGGCGGCTCATCGCGTTCTTCGGAGAGGAAACGCGAAAACAGCAGCTTATTCGCCACCGGATCGACCGAGGTAATGCCCAGCAAATAGCAGACAATGGAATTGGCCGCGCTGCCCCTGCCTTGGCACAAAATCGGCGGATTGAGGCTGCGCGCGAACCGGACGATGTCGTGGACGGTTAGGAAATAGGGCGCATATTGCTTCGACCGGATCAGCGCGAATTCCTCATCCATCGTCGAACGCACGGCGAGCGGCAGGCCCTCAGGATAGCGCCGCGCCGCCTCTGCCTCGACCATATGTTCCAGCCAGCTTTGCGGGGTCCAGCCATCGGGCACCGGCTCATGCGGGTAATCATAGCGCAGTTCATCGAGCGTGAAATCGATGCGGGCGAGGAACGCGGTGGTCGCGGCGATGGCCTCAGGACACGCCTTGAACAACCGCGCCATTTCGGCCGGCTCCTTCAAATGGCGTTCCGCATTGGCGAGTAGGCGCTTGCCCGCCGCCTGCACCGTCACGCCCTCACGGATGCAGGTCACAACATCATGCAACGCCCGCGCCTCCGCCCCTGCATAAAGCGCATCGTTGGTGGCGATGAGGGGGACGGCAGCGGCGGCGGACAGCGCCCTTGCGCCTTCAAGCCACCGCGCATCCGCGCCGGTGCCATGGCCCGAACCGCCGCAGGGGGAGCCGCCTTTGCGCCCCCTGTTCCTATTCGACCCGCCGCAAGCCGTGGAGGTGGTGGCCGAAGTTCCCGATGGCCCACCGCACCGGTTTCGCTGGCGACGCAAACTCCACGAAGTGCGCCTCTATGAAGGGCCGGAACGGATAGCGCCCGAATGGTGGCGGCATCGCGGCGGTGAGGTCGCGGGCAAGGGCGCGCTAACCCGCGATTATTACCGCGTCGAGGATGCGCGTGGGCGGCGCTATTGGCTGTTCCGGCATGGCCTGTATGAGGAAAAGACAGGGCCGAAATGGTATGTGCATGGGCTGTTCGCGTGAGGCGCGTTCATGGTCGCTGAACTCGTCGCCGCCACCAATTACTCCTTCCTACGCGGGGCGTCGCATCCCGCCGAAATGGTGCATCGTGCGCATCGATTGGGCATGAGCGGGCTGGGCATTGCCGACCGCAATAGCGTCGCGGGCGTCGTGCGGGCGCATATCGCGTGGCGGGAAATTGGCGGTGTGGCGAGTGGCCTGAAGCTGATCGTTGGTGCGCGGTTGGTGTTTAGCGATAGTTCCCCCGACATCGCCGCCTATCCCATGACGCGGCGGGGCTGGGGGCGGCTGACGCGGATGCTGACCGTGGGCAACCGGCGCGCGACGAAGGGGGAGTGTATCCTGACGCTGGATGACCTCCTCGACTATGGGGAGGATTTGGCGCTGATCCTGCTGCTTAAACCTCCGCTCTTGAGCGTGTCGAAGGATGGGGAGGGGGACCGCCCGCAGGGTGGTGGAGGGGCGGCGACGCCCGTGCTAACACCCCTCCGTCAGGGCTACGCCCTGCCACCTCCCCGTAACGGGGAGATATTAGCGGCGATCGCTCGCCTCAAACCAACCTTCACCGACCGGCTCTATCTGGGCGTGTCGCTCCACCGCACCGGCGCGGATG
>JBGSSR010000312.1:0-4026 GCA_041736905.1 Sphingomonadaceae bacterium
ATCACATCGCCCGTATCCGGCATCGCCATGGGCCTGATTTTGGAAGGCAGCGAGTTTGCTGTTCTGTCCGACATTCTGGGCGATGAAGATCACCTTGGCGACATGGATTTCAAGGTGGCGGGTACCGAAAACGGCATCACCACCATGCAAATGGACATCAAGGTTGCGGGCATCACGCGCGAAATTTTTGAGGTTGCCTTGCGTCAAGCCAAGGAAGGCCGCGCGCACATCTTGGGCGAAATGACCAAGACTTTGGGTGCTGCCCGTACCGAATTGTCGGCCAATGCACCACGAATCGAAACCTTGCAAATCGACAAGTCGAAGATCCGCGACATCATCGGCACCGGCGGTAAAGTCATCCGCGAAATCGTTGCCGAAACCGGCGCGAAGGTGGACATTGATGACGAAGGTTTGATCAAAATCAGCTCGTCCGACATTGCCCAGATTGAGGCTGCTCGCAAATGGATCCTCGGCATTGTCGAGGAGGCCGAAGTGGGCAAAATCTATGACGGTAAGGTCGTGAACATCGTCGACTTCGGCGCGTTCGTGAACTTCATGGGCGGCAAAGATGGCCTCGTCCACGTCTCCGAAATGCGTAATGAGCGCGTTGAGAAGCCGACCGATGTTGTGTCCGAAGGCCAAGCGGTGAAGGTCAAGGTTCTGGAAATCGACCCACGTGGCAAGGTCCGCCTGTCCATGCGCGTCGTTGACCAAGAAACCGGCGCCGAGTTGGAGGATACCCGTCCCCCACGCGAGCCCCGCGAAGACCGTGGCCCACGCGGTGATCGTGGTCCCCGTCGTGAAGGCGGCGACCGTGATCGCGGTGGTCGTGGTGATCGTGGTCCGCGCCGTGATGGCGACGGTGGCCGTGGTCCGCGTCGTGAAGGTGGCGACCGTGGTCCTCGCAACGAAGGCGGAAATGAAGGCGGCGGTCTGCCCAGCTTCATCACCGGCGACGACTAAGCGTTACGTTTAGTCTTTGATGGTTAGAAAAAGAGCCGCTCTCCTGAAAGGGAGGGCGGCTTTTTTATTGCCATAATTCAACTTCTTGATTTAGGATAATGTTGAGGCAATTAAGGTTGAGCAAAATATTATGTTAGGTGCTGTTCTTCAAATTATCATAGTCGGTTTTGGCTGCGTGTGTGTAGCATTAATGGTCTTGGCAGTGATTGAAATTCACAAATCTGCTGATTTCAGGTATAAACCGCTTTGGTACCTTGCGGTATTATTCGGATTTTTTGGTATCAGTATCGTTTGGAATCAGCCAGATGATTTGCTGTTTTCGGTCGGGATTCAAATTCCGCCTGTGCATGTTTATAAGCTGGTGAACGGTGATACTATTATGGTAAAAATAATGTTCCCTGTTGTGGCAGTTATCGCACTCTACAAATCGGCAAGCAAATAAGAGTTTTTGGCTATTCTTAAATCTTTCATTGCGTCAATTTAGCCTCGGGTAAGAGCATCCAACGCGCCCTGCAAAATATACGCAGCCGCCGCACTGTCGATGCGTTCAGCGCGCTTGCCACGGCTCATATCGGCGGCGATCATTTCGCGCTCGACCGCCATGGTGGACCAGCGTTCGTCCCACAATAAAATCGGCAGGCCCCACGCCTTCATATTGCGGGCAAAGGCGCGCGTGGATTGCGTACGCGGGCTGTCTGTGCCATCCAAGTTCAGCGGCAATCCGATGACCAGCCCCACGGTCGCGCGGCTGTCCCGCACCTCGGCCAGCGCGATCACATCCTTCGAAAACTTCGTCCGCCGGATGAGCGGCGCAGGGGAGGCAAAGCTCCACCGCGCATCGCACAGCGCCGTGCCGATGGTCTTGGTGCCCACGTCCAGCCCCATCAACACGCCGCCCGTCGCGCCGCCATCGGGCAGAGCAGCGGCGAATTCGGTGACGTTTTCGGTAATCAGGCTCACGCTATTTCCACGCCCTAACGCGCCGCTCCACATCGGCGCGCAGGTTGCGCCAATAAAGCGGAATGTCATACACATGGTAATTGTTGCCAGGCAGGACATAAGGGCCCATTTCCGGCGGATCGCCGATGATGAGGATACCTTTCTCATCGCACCGCGCGGGAATCAGCCCCTTTTGCATCGTCCCGTTTTTCAGGTCGGAGTCGGGGACAACGGTGCCAAGGTTTGCCGCCATCGGTTGGTCGCCGGGCACGCCACCGCTTAACGGGTTGATGCAAACGAATGTGCCGCCCACCCGCGATGCGCCGGTGAGGCCGGGCTGCGCCTCAAATTTTTCAACGACCATGGAGTAATCGGCGGGCAGGGCGAAGCTGGAAAAACTGAACACGCATCCCGTTTGGGACGGCTCGGCGCAGGCGGGCAGTCCCAGCGCGGGCAAATCGGCGGTCACATCAATCGGCCAGCCAATGGCATAAACCGCCACGACGCGCTTCGCCAATGGCTGCCCCGCGACGCGTTCTTTTAGTAAGCGGAGGAGGTGCAACGACCCCTGACTATGCCCCGCCAAAACAATGGGGCGCGAGGGTGGAACTTCGGCTAAGAACGCATCGAACGCCTGTTCTACATCCTGATACGCGGCGGCAATTGCCATTTGCCCCTCCGGCTTATCGGTCAGGAAAGAGCCAAACGCCGCCTGCCGATATTTGGGTGCCCACACCTCTCCAGCGCGCGCGAATGGCGAGGCCATGGCGCGCACGAACAATTGCGCCCGCCCCTGCGATTCGGCGTCGTCCAAAGGTGCGTTCCAATGCTCGGTTGCCAGATAACTGGTCGGGTGGACGAAGAACACGGCGGCGTTCAGTGCCTCGCCATCCTCGCCATCGAAGCCCTTTGGCACAAATTGCACCATCGCCTGCGTGCCCCCATTGCCGCGCGCCAACCACATGTCGGGCGCGTCGTATATGCCAGTTTTCAACGGTGCCTTTTCTTCAAAAGCGACACTGGGCACGAACACCTTTTGGCTTAACTCGTCCCCATAAAGGCGTAGAACAAATCCAGCGGCCAACACCAAAACGATAATTGCCACGATAACATAGAGAAATTTGCGCGCCATTTTTGCCTTACATCCTATGCGGGCAGGGCGTTGCCGCCCCGCTATTCCAAACTTGCCAATCCTGTGCCTATCCCGTAACGGCTAAATCAAGTCGCAAGACAGTGATTTAACCAAGGGAATAGGGGCCGATATGGCTGTTACCACACAGGATGTCCAGAAGATTGCCCGCCTTGCGCGCATCGCGATGAGCGAAGAGGACGCGGCGGCTTTGGCACCGGAATTGAACAAAATTTTGGGCTTCGTTGAACAGTTGGAGGAGGTGGATACCTCGTCCGTTGCGCCAATGGCGGCGGTCATTCCGAACACGACACGGATGCGCGACGATGTGGTGACCGACGGCGATGTGCGTGAGAAGGTTCTGGCTAATGCCCCCGCGCGGCAGGATGGCTTCTTTGGCGTGCCGAAGGTTATTGAATAGGCGCGCGCCCTATCAACCTCTCTCAATTCTCCCGAATAACAGGTTCAAACTATGACCGAATTTAGCGAAATGACCGTCAAAGACATCCGCGATGGTGTGACCAACGGCGACTTTACGGCGCAAGAAGTCACCACCCATTTCAACGCACGCGTGGCGGATGCCAGTGAACTCAACGCCTTCATCGTCACCACGCCGGACCAAGCGTTGGAGCAAGCGAAGGCCGTGGATGCGAAACGCGCCGCTGGCGAGACGCTGGGCAACATGGCGGGCGTGCCGATTGGCATGAAGGACTTGTTCGCCACCCAAGGCGTGCAAACCACGGCGGCCAGCCACATCCTTGAGGGGTTTAAGCCCGAGTATGAATCGACCGTCTCCGGCAAATTGTGGGACGCGGGTTGCACGATGTTGGGCAAGTTGAACCTTGACCAATTTGCGATGGGCAGCTCGAACGAAACCAGCGCCTTTGGCAACGTCATCAACCCGTGGCGGCGCGAAGGCGACACTGCCCCGCTCGCGCCCGGTGGTTCGTCCGGCGGTTCGTCGGCAGCAGTCGCGGCGCGGATTGTCGCGGCGG
>JBGSSR010000063.1:0-9865 GCA_041736905.1 Sphingomonadaceae bacterium
GCGATGCGGTCGAGTCTAACATAGACAAAGGCTAGGTTAGACACTCAATCATGTCAAATTAATTGGACAGAAAAGTGTCCAATATTTCGAACACTTAGACCAACCGCCTTAATCTTTGTCGTGGAAATTGCCGATGCCGTGTCGATGCAGTTTGGAATAGAGGCTTTGACGGCTCAATCCCAAAATTTCCGCCGCCGATGCGCGGTTGTCCGATGTGTGGACCAGCGCCGCCTCAATACACATGCGCTCAATCAAATCGGTGCTTTCACGCACGATTTCTTTCAGCGGTTTGCGTCCAACCAATTCGGTGAGTTGTTCGACGGAACGGGGATAGCTTGCATCCGTTTGCGGCAAGTCGCGTTCACGCCGACCGACGCTGCGTACCGAATAGCCGTACAGCGGCTTGTCGCGGCCCACCAATATGGCCGAAATTTCCACCGGCTCCTCGCGCCCGTTGAGGTCGTTGACAACGGAACTGAAATTCCGGACCTGTTGATGGTCGCGCAATTGTTTTTTCAGCAGGTTCAAGTCAACATCAGGACGCCCAATAAACCGGTTCAGCGGCGCGCCCAGCAATTGTTCCACCGAACCCGCCTGCACCAATTCGGCGAAGGCACGGTTGGCGACTATGATCGCTTGTTTCTCATCCGCAAGGACGAATGCATCAGGCATGTTTTCTACGGTTTCGAGGATGTACTGATCCGACGCCTTATTCGGCAATTCGTGCAGACCATCGTCGATGTTGATGAGCCAATATTGCTTACCCGCTTGCCGGAATGAGGACGCGGTGATGGTCACAGCCGCCGAACGCCCCGTCATCCGCACGCTAACCGGAGTCATCGCGCTATTCACCGAAACAGCGGCGATATAGGCTATAACTTCATCGCGGAAATCGCGCTCAATCAAATTGAGCAACGGCTTGCCCTCCAACGTGCCCGGCGCGGCGCCAAGGAGAAGGTAGCTGGCCTGATTGGCCTGTTGAATTTCATAATTATCCGCCTCACAAATCAGGACGGGGTAGGAAATATTGTCGAACAACAAACGGTACCGCGTTTCCGTTTGCCGCAGGCTTAGATAATCGCGTTCCATCGATTGTTGTGTTTTCAACAACCGTTGCTGCAAATCCGAAATCGAACGCAAATCGCGCCCTACGGCAAGTGCCCAATCGCTGTTTTGTGGACGGACCACGCGAAAGCTGATGGGGATAGTTTGATCCCCATGGATTTGATTAATATGGCGCCAATTGCCGTTATTGGGCCGATTTGCGTCGAGCATCTGCTCAATTTTATCAACGCATTCATCGGTGACAGTATCGACCCACTTCTTCCCAATCCATTCCGCCTTAAAGCCGAAATCGCGGATGTTTATGGCGATGTCACGGATTACCTTATCGGCGTCGATAGCCAACACAATGTCCCCGGCGCTGGAGGCCAGATTAACAATATCCGCCTTTGTGAAACCGTCGAACATCGCGTCGGGATCACGAAACGGAATTGGATCACCAAAGGTTGATTCCGATTTCATCGTAGAGGGTTAGTCCCTAAATAAATGTGTCGTGCCGTTCTAAAGTCTGAGGGACCAGACTGTCCGCGACTACAACCGCTTGTACGGCATCTGTCGCGGTTCCATCTGCTCCACAATCGGCAACCAGTTCGGGCCGGTTGTTAATTGCCGTTCCCCCTAGCATGATACGAATTCTTGGGTTGCACGACACAACCTTGATTGTTTTCACTATATTAGCGAGCGAAGCCGTAGAAGAGTCGCAACTGACCGTCAATCCTATAAGGTCGAAATGGCAATCCGCGAATTTTGATGTAAATTCCGACTGGGTCGGCTCCACCAACACTTCGGTTTCCCAACCCGCGCGTTGGAAACATTCCGACACCATGAGGGTACCCAAACTATGCTGCTCCCCAGGCATCGGCGCGAACAAAGCGGATCGATGGCCGTAAGTCTGCCGCGATTTAGGCGGCACTCGCACAGTCAATTCGCGCAATACCTCTTGAATACGCCAAAGGCCCATTGTCACCGCGACAAAATCCAAACTGTCGTCTTCCCAATATGTGCCCAATTTGCGCGCTGCAGGGGCCAATAATTGGATGTAAATGGTTTCAACCGGCATACCCTTAACCAAATAAGCATCGAGGATTTGAAGCAGCGAATGCGCCTCCCCCGTAATCGACAGATCGGCAAAAAGGTCAACATCAGCATCACTGATCTCAGCACTGGGGACCAGAGCATGAAGGGGTAACAGCGGTGCCTCGGGTGCAATATCATGCGCCACGCGGCCGGCAATTAGCCTAGGGATAACCAGATTTTGAAGCAGCAACGACAAGTCATAGTCCTCTTCATACCGGTCAACTAAGGTTAAACGAGCTTCTTGAGATTCGGCGGATGCCAAATCTGTCGGGTGCGTGCTCTTTCGGCTTGTGCGCCAGTCGCCCAATTTGGACTTAAGCTCAGAAATCCTAAAAACAGTGGCCATATTCAGACTCTCCTACAAGTCTGGTCGGCGTAGCATAACGTCGGCCGCAAGGATGTCCGTGACACCTCAAGCGACTCGGAGCGTATAGTAAGTTGGACACATAAGCAAACGCTCATGTGTCAAATATTTTAGGCGTCAAAATAACTTGACACTCTACCCAATCTCACGTCTAATTTGCCCATACCAGCTTTGGAGCGTGGGAAATGACGATGGGTGGAAACATGAAAACAGGGAGGGATTTCGCGTTAGCAACGCAAATGCGCCCTTCCTCCGCGTCCACGCCGCTTTACACCCCACTCTATACCGACGAACAGCGCCAACGCCGCGACGAGTCGCCATGGACATTGGTTCAGGGAATTTTGGCCCCCATTCAATTCCTAGTGTTCGGAGTTAGCCTGTTTTTGGTGCTGCGTTTTTTATGGACCGGCGAAAGCGCAATGGCGGCCGAGGTGTCCATCATCGTTAAGACGCTGGTGCTTTACACCATCATGATCACCGGCTCGATCTGGGAAAAGGTGGTGTTTGACGAATGGCTGTTCGCCAAATCCTTTTTCTGGGAAGATGTTTTCAGCATGGTCGTGTTGGCATTGCACACCGCCTATTTGGTGATGCTGTTTCAGGGATGGGGCAGCGCGCAGGACCGGATGATTGTGGCGCTCGCCGGTTATGCCGCCTATGTCATTAACGCCGGACAATTCCTTTACAAATTGCGCATGGCCCGATTGGGCGCGGCGCAAGCCAGCGGGGTGGCGGCATGAACGGCCCCGTTGTCCTCGACCGTGAAAACGTCACTGAAGCCGTGAGCGATTGCGCGCCGGTCCTGAAAGAACGCGGACAGCGTGAGGTTTTTTGCGGCCTAACCGGCATCATCTGGCTCCACCGCAAGATGCAGGACGCGTTTTTCCTCGTCGTCGGCTCGCGGACCTGCGCCCATTTGCTGCAATCCGCCGCTGGCGTGATGATTTTCGCCGAACCCCGTTTTGCCACTGCGATTATGGAGGAGCGCGATTTGGCGGGCCTCGCCGATGCCAATGTTGAATTGGACCGGATTGTTGATCAATTGCTCGCGCGCCGTCCCGAAATCAAATCCCTGTTTCTGGTCGGCAGTTGCCCATCGGAAGTGATCAAGCTGGACCTAGCGAAGGCCGCACAACGTCTGGGCGCGAAACATGCGCCCCGCGTCCGGATTTTAAACTATTCGGGCAGCGGGATTGAAACGACCTTTACCGAAGGCGAGGACGCCTGCCTCGCTTCATTGGTTCCCATCATGCCGGTGCTGACCGCCGATGCGCCGAAAAACCTCATCATCGTCGGCAGCTTGCCCGATATTGTTGAGGACCAATTCCGCCGTTTGTTCGCGGAAATGGGCATCGACAATGTCGCCAGCCTGCCCGAACGCGCAGTCGCCGATTTGCCCGGCGTCGGCCCAAACACCAGCTATCTTTTGGCGCAACCATTCCTTGGCGACACGGGCCAAGCATTGGAAGAACGCGGTGCGGTGCGCTTGGACGCCTTATTCCCCTTTGGCGTTCAAGGCACCACGAACTGGTTGCAAGCCGCCGCCGCCGAATTTGGCATTGCCGACGCGCGTGTCGCCGCCGTGTTGCGCCCCTATCAGGAACGCGCCAAAACCGCTTTGGCGCATCAACGTTCGCGCCTTCAGGCCCGCACGATATTCTTCATGCCGGATTCGCAATTGGAGGTGCCGTTGGCGCGCTTCCTGGCCAATGAATTGGGCATGACGTTGTTGGAGGTGGGCACGCCCTACCTGCACCGCCGCCATTTGGCGCAGGAACTCGCGGCACTGCCCGCCAATGTGCAACTCAGCGAAGGGCAGGATGTCGACCGGCAACTCGACCGCGTCCGCGCCGCCAAGCCTGACCTCACCGTATGCGGCCTTGGTCTTGCCAACCCGTTGGAGGCCGAGGGGCTTTCGACCAAATGGGCGATAGAACTCGTGTTCTCCCCCATCCACGGTTTCGACCAAGCTGGCGATCTTGCCGAATTGTTCGCCCGGCCCCTGCGCCGCCGCGATGTGTTGAAGGTATAGACCCATGCAGCTTTCGGTTTGGACATATGAAGGCCCCCCGCACATTGGCGCAATGCGCGTGGCGACGGCGATGGAGGGGGTGCATTATCTGCTCCATTCGCCGCAGGGTGATACCTACGCCGACCTGTTGTTCACGATGATTGAGCGCCGCAGCAAACGCCCGCCCGTGACCTACACCACGTTTCAGGCCCGCGATTTGGGCAAGGATACGTCGCAGTTGTTCCAAACTGCTGCATTGGATGTGGTGGAACGGTTCGCACCCGACGCCATGCTGGTCGGGGCATCGTGCACAGCGGAATTGATTCAGGACGATCCTGCTGGCCTCATCGAAAATATGGGCCTGCCCATCCCCGTCATCCCCTTGGAATTGCCCAGCTATCAGCGCAAGGAACATTGGGGCGCGGCGGAAACATTCTATCAAATCGTGCGCCATTTGGCCGACAAAACCCGCCGTGCCAGCGACCGCGCCACGCGCCGTCCGATGGTCAATCTGCTTGGCCCCACGGCTCTTGGTTTCCGCCACCGCGATGACATTATCGAGATTTCCGGCCTGCTCACCAAAATGGGCATCGACATTAATGTCGTTGCGCCACTCGGAGCGAACGTCGCCGATATTGCGAAGCTAGGCGAGGCCGATTTCAACATCGTGCTCTATCCCGAAACCGGCGACTTGGCGGCGGAATTCCTGAAGCGCGAATTTGGCCAGCCGATCGTGCGCACGGTCCCCATCGGCCTTGGCGCGACGCAGGATTTCATCCGCGAAGTCGCCGAATTGGCGGGAGTCGATGCTGCTCCGGTCCTCGCCGAAGGCCAAGGGCATATGGCGTGGTGGAGCCGCTCGATCGACTCCAATTACCTGACCGGAAAGCGCGTTTTCATCTTTGGCGATGCCACCCACGCGGTGGCCGCCGCCCGTGTTGCGCATGAGGAATTGGGTTTTAAGGTCGTCGGCCTTGGCTGCTACAACCGCGAATATGCCCGCGAAGTCCGCGCCGCGGCGAAGTTATATGGCGTCGAACCCCTGATCACCGATGACCATCTGGCCGTGGAAACCGCGATCCAAGAGGCCCAACCCGAATTGGTGTTGGGCACGCAAATGGAGCGGCACATCGCCAAACGCTTTGCCATTCCCTGCACCGTCATTTCCTCGCCCGTCCATGTGCAGGATTTCCCCGCGCGCTTTTCACCCCAAATGGGGTTTGAGGGCGCAAACGTGTTGTTCGATAGCTGGGTGCATCCCTTGGTCATGGGGTTGGAAGAACATCTGCTCAATATGTTCCGCGACGACTTCGAATTCCACGATGGCGCTGGCGCATCGCACCTTGGCCCCGGCCACAGTGCGCCCGTTCAGGCTGAGCCCCCCGCAGAACTCGCCGTTCCTGCCATCGATAGCGACGCGGTCTGGACCGACGAAGCGGCCCGCGAATTGAAAAAAATCCCCTTCTTTGTGCGAGGAAAAGCAAGGCGCAACACCGAATTATTTGCAGCGGAAACCGGCGTATCGACCATCGAACTCGCCACTCTTTATGAGGCGAAGGCACATTATGCGCGATAACCACACTACTGCTGCAACATCAGCCAACAAGCCTGCTGTGCGCGCCGTGATTGTCACGCTGGACAACCACCTCGCCGCCGCCGTGGAACGCGCGAACCAAACGCTTGCCACCGACAATGTCAGTATCGGTTTCTACGCCGCATCCGATTGGGACCGCGACCCGTCCGTCCTCGCCCGTGCAGAGGCCGACATTGCCAAGGCCGATGTGATTATCGCGACGATGATGTTCCTTGACGACCAAGTCCGTGCCATCCGCCCTGCCCTGCTTGCGCGGCGTGACGAATGCGACGCCATCGTCGGCATTATGTCGGCGGGCGATATTGTGAAGCTAACGCGGCTTGGCAATTACAGCATGGATAAGCCTGCCAAGGGCCCCATGGCGTTGCTGAAAAAACTGCGCGGTTCATCGAAGGCTGGCGGCAGTTCGGGCGCGGGGCAGATGAAAATGCTGCGCCGCTTGCCGAAAATCCTGCGCTTTGTGCCGGGTCCGGCGCAGGATGTGCGCCATTATTTCCTGACTATGCAATATTGGTTGGCGGGCAGCGACGATAATGTTGTCGATATGGTGCGCGGCCTGATCGACCGTTATGCGAAGGGCGACCGCGCCGCACTGAAGGGCAAATTGCCCGCCCATGCGCCGCGCGAATATCCCGAACTTGGCGTCTATCACCCCGATTTGCCGGAGCGGATGACGGAAGACGCCGCCCGCCTGCCATCGGTGAAAAACCCCGTTGGCACCGTCGGCGTCCTGATGCTGCGGTCCTATCTGCTTGGCAAAGACACCGGCCATTACGACGGCATGATCGAAATGTTGGAGGCGCAGGGAATGCGCGTCATTCCCGCCTTCGCCAGCGGCCTGGATTCGCGTCCCGCCATCGACACATATTTCGTGAAGGACGGCGCTCCGATTGTTGATGCGATCATCAGCCTGACAGGGTTTTCGCTCGTTGGTGGTCCCGCCTATAACGATGTTAATGCAGCGGTCGAAACGCTGACCGCCATGAATGTGCCCTATATCGCCGCGCATCCAATTGAGTTTCAATCATTGGAGCAATGGGGCGCAGGAAAATTGGGCCTTTTGCCGCTCGAAACCACGATGATGATGGCCATCCCCGAACTCGACGGCGCGATTGTGCCGAGCGTGTTTGGCGGGCGCTCCGATGGCTCGGCGGGCGGATGCACGGGCTGCGCGAAGAATTGCACCTTTGCGGTGACGAACAATGTCCGGTCCATGCAAAGCTGCCCCGAACGGGCGGCGGCATTGGCGGGCAAAGTCGCGGGCCTTATCAAAATGCGCCGCGCGGAAAAGGCCAACCGGAAGGTTGCGTTGGTCCTGTTCAACTTCCCACCCAATGCGGGCGCCACCGGCACCGCGGCGCATTTGGCGGTGTTTGAAAGCGTCTATGCCACGCTCACCCGCATGGCCGAAGAAGGCTACGCTGTAGTGGCTCCCGCCAACGTCGATGCCCTGCGCGATAGTATCCTCAAGGGTAATTCGGCGGTCTATGGCGCGGATGCCAATGTCGCCGCGCGGATTAGCGCCGACGACCATGTCCGCCGCGAACCGCATTTGAAAGCCATCGAAGCACAATGGGGCCCTGCCCCCGGCCGCCAACAAAGCGATGGTCAATCGATCCACGTGCTTGGCGCGCAATTCGGCAATGTATTTGTCGGCATTCAACCGGCGTTCGGCTACGAAGGCGACCCGATGCGGTTGCTGTTTGAGGGCGAATTCACGCCAACCCATGCCTTCACCGCATTCTACCGCTATATCCGCGAAGATTTCGGCGCGCACGCCGCGCTGCATTTCGGCACGCACGGCGCGTTGGAATTCATGCCCGGCAAGCAAGCGGGCATGAGCGGCGATTGCTGGCCCGAACGCCTGATTGGCGACCTCCCCAATTTCTACCTTTACGCGTCGAACAACCCGTCAGAGGGCATGATTGCCAAACGCCGGTCGGGTGCGACTTTGGTCAGCTATCTGACGCCGCCCTTGGCCGAATCCGGTCTGTACAAGGGCTTTGCGGAACTGAAAGAAATGCTGGAACGCTATCGTTCGGTTGCTGACGACGGTGACGAGCGCGAGGATTTGGAAACACTCATCCGCGATGCCTGCGCCGAATTGGACATACAGGCGGGCGATTTGGCCGACCTCGCTGGACGGCTTTATGAAGTCGAACGCGAATTAATCCCCAACGGCCTGCATGTTCTTGGCGGCACATTGTCCGCTGAGGAACGTGACGGTTTGCTTGACGCCATGGCCGCCGCGTCACCCGAAGTGGAGCGCGCCGATATTGCCGCGCGGTTGGATAACAACGATGAGCTGAGCGCGTTGATGCGTGCGCTAGACGGTGCCTTTATCACGCCGGCACCCGGCGGCGACCTGCTCAAAAATCCTGAAGTATTGCCCACGGGCCGCAATCTGCACGGCTTCGACCCTTTCCGCATCCCCAGCAAATTCGCCTGTATCCAAGGCGCGGCGCAGGCGGAACAGCTGATCGCCCGCCACATCGACAATGGCGGCACTTTGCCCGAAAGTATCGCCATGGTGCTGTGGGGCACTGACAACCTCAAAAGCGAAGGCACCCAAATCGCGCAAGTCATGGCGCTATTGGGCGCACGGCCACGGTTCGACGATTATGGTCGCCTCGCCGGTGCAGAGCTTATCCCGCTCGCCGAACTTGGCCGTCCGCGCATTGACGTCGTCATCACATTGTCGGGCATTTTCCGCGACCTGCTGCCGCTGCAAACCCGCATGATTGCGGAGGCCACCTATCTGGCCAGCATGGCGGATGAGGCACCCGAAGCCAATTTCGTCCGCAAACACAGCCTTGCGCATCAGGCGCAGCACGAATGCGACATGGAGACCGCGTCCTTACGCGTATTCTCCAATAAGCAGGGCGCTTACGGCGCCAACGTCAATATGATGATTGACGGCGGGACATGGTCGGACCCCGAAGAATTGGCCAACATGTTCGAAACGCAAAAGGGTTTCGCCTATGGCCGAAAGGGCGAGCCGACGCAGCATCGCGCATTGTTCGAAAGCGAACTGGCCAATGTTGAACTGACTTACCAAAACCTCGAGTCCATCGAAAACGGCGTCACAGACCTAGACCATTATATCGACGGCTTAGGCGGGATGAGCAAAGCGGTCGAAAAGGCGCGCGGCGCACCAACGCCCGTCTATATCGTCGATACGACTCAAGGCGGCGATACCAAAGTCCGCACGCTTAGCGAGCAAATCGATCTTGAAACCCGCACCCGGATGCTTAACCCCAAATGGTATGAGGGTTTGTTGAAGCACGGGTTTGAGGGTGTGCGCTATTTGGAACTGCATGTCACCAACACCGTTGGCTGGTCCGCGACCACCGGCAAAGTGTCGCCATGGGTGTATCAGAAAATCAGCGAAACCTTCGTTCTTGACCCGGAAATGCGCGCGCGCCTGTCGGAGCTCAACCCCAAATCCTCCGCCCGTGTCGCCGACCGGTTGTTGGAGGCGTGTGAGCGGGACTTGTGGAAACCGGACGCAGAAACACTGGCCCGCCTGAAAGAGGCCGCAAATGATTTAGAAGACCGGCTCGAAGGCCTGGTCGCAGCAGAATAACGGGAGCGAAGCGCATGACATTGGACATTCACAACACGGCTCCACCCATCGACGGTGACGGCGAAGGCAGCGTGCAAGTCGCGCTGGACCCCAGCGATAAAATCACCAGCGCGAAGGTGTTCGCGGTCTATGGCAAAGGCGGCATCGGCAAATCGACGACCTCGTCGAACC
>JBGSSR010000076.1:0-16806 GCA_041736905.1 Sphingomonadaceae bacterium
GCCCAGCCGGAAGACCCCGCCGACCACCCCGGCGCCGTGACCTCGCCGATGGTGGGCACCGCCTATCTGTCGCCTGAACCGGGCGCGGCGGCCTATGTGAAGATCGGCGACACGGTGCGCGAGGGGCAGACGCTGCTGATCATCGAGGCGATGAAGACGATGAACCAGATCCCCAGCCCGCGCGCCGGCGTGGTGAAGCGCATCCTGATCGAGGACCGCCAGCCGGTCGAGTTCGGCGCCCCGCTGATGATCGTCGAGTGACCGCTCCCATGCCTGCGCCAATCTTTCGCAAGATCCTGATCGCCAATCGCGGCGAGATCGCGCTGCGCATCCACCGCGCCTGCCGCGAGATGGGGATTCGCACCGTCGCGGTGCACTCCACCGCCGACGCCGACGCGATGCACGTACGATTGGCCGATCAAGCCATCTGCATCGGGCCGCCCGCGGCGAAGGACAGCTATCTTAATATCCCTGCGATTATTTCGGCGGCGGAAATTTCAGGCGCGGATGCGATCCACCCTGGCTATGGCTTTCTGTCCGAAAACGCTCAATTTGCGGAGATTGTGGAAAGCCACGGCATTACCTTCATCGGGCCAAAGCCGGAGCATATCCGCACCATGGGCGACAAGGTGGAGGCGAAACGCACCGCCGGTAAACTCGGTCTGCCGCTCGTCCCCGGAACCGAGGGCGCGATTGAGGACGTAGCGGAGGCCAAACGTATCGCCGATGAAATGGGCTATCCCTTTCTTATCAAAGCCGCCAGTGGCGGCGGCGGGCGCGGGATGAAAGTCGTTCCCGACGCCGACAGCTTTGAATCCTTAATGATGCAGGCGTCGAACGAGGCAAACTCGGCCTTTGGCGATCCGACCGTTTACATGGAAAAATACCTCGGCAATCCGCGCCACATCGAATTCCAGGTTTTCGGCGATGGCAACGGCAACGCCATCCATTTGGGCGAACGCGACTGCTCATTGCAACGCCGCCACCAAAAGGTGTTTGAGGAGGCCCCCTCCCCCGTCATCACACCCGAAGTCCGCGAGCATATGGGCGGCATTTGCGCGCGCGCCATGGCCGGCATGGGCTATCGCGGGGCTGGCACCATCGAATTCCTATGGGAAGACGGCGAGTTCTATTTCATCGAAATGAACACGCGGCTGCAGGTTGAGCATCCCGTTACGGAAGCCATCACCGGCGTAGACCTTGTGCGTGAACAAATCCGTATCGCCGCGGGCAAACCGCTTAGCCGCACGCAGGATCAAATCAAATTCGAAGGCCACGCCATCGAATGCCGGATTAACGCGGAAGACCCAGTGACCTTTGCGCCTTCGCCGGGCAAAGTCGGCATGTATCACCCGCCCGGCGGCCTGTATGTGCGTGTCGATAGCGGCCTTTATCACGGCTATACCGTCCCGCCCTATTACGACAGCATGATTGCCAAGCTCATCGTCTATGGCCACACCCGCGATGGCGCATTGATGCGGCTGAACCGCGCATTGGGCGAGTTTGTGATTGAGGGGATGAAAACGACTATTCCACTCCATCAAAAACTGGTGCTCGATCCGGAGGTGCAGGCGGGCGATTACACCATTAAATGGCTTGAGGAATGGTTGGCGCGCGACACTGCCGCCTAGGTGGCGAAAAAGCCACAGGCCGAAGCAATTGCGAAAGCCTCTGTTCAGCTTGCCCCGTTTAACCACTGGCAAAGTATGATGATTTGCGGCACAATGGGCCGCAAGGGTCAAGATTGCCATTGGGCACAATTTTGCGCTCGCTACGTTTAGATATTCAAGCGATGCGAACATAGATTTTGAACAGGGAAATAGCGATGAGTCGGATAACAGTTTTGGGGCTTAAAAGGACAGGTTTGCTCTTGGCGGCGGGGGGATTGCTCAGCAGTGTTTCTGGCGCCGCATTGGCTCAGGAGTCGATCCTTCCCGATACAATGCAACCGGACCAAACCGTCATTGCAGACGAGGCCGAGCTTGGCCAACTCGACCAAGTTGTGCCACCTGTCGATAGTGCCGAGGTCGACCCCGAAGGCGCAGATCCAGAAGGTGCGCGTCCAGTCGTCGCACAACAAGAAGAAAAGGTTCAGGCCCCTGCCAAAATCATGGTGTGGAATGTCGCCGACGCCAATATGTTGTTGGATTCCGTCAATAGACTTGACGAATTCGCCCTCGACCCCGCGGATTATAATCCTGCTGGACTGAAAAAAGCGATCGATAGCGGCGACCAAGCCTTGCTCAATAAGGTTGCGAGTGAAACCTTCACCGCTGTCGTCAAAGACCTTCGCGACGGCCGAACGCCAATGAAAAGCCGCGTCGAATGGTTCGTCGTGGACTCGGACAGTGAAAAATACACGACCGAAGGGCTGATGGCCCGCGCGTTGGAAAAAAAGAATATCGACGGTATTTTCCGCGCCGTCCAACCCAAGCACGCCGATTATTGGAGCCTGCTGGATGCGTATAACCGAACACCCAAATCGGACACGGCAAAGCGGCAGAAATTGGCCGTCAACCTTGACCGCTGGCGTTGGTTGCCACGCGATTTGGGCAACCGTTATATCTTCGTCAATGTGCCGGAATATACGACCGAACTGATCGATGACGGCCAGCTGGTCGCGCGGCATAAAGTTGTCGTTGGCGCAACCAAGACCCCTACCCCGCAATTGGTCAGCGAAGTGCGCGGTGCGATTTTTAACCCGAAATGGTATCTGCCACAATCCATCATTGCCGAGGGTATTGGCGACACCATCCGCACAAATCCGGAGGCCGCGCGCGCTAAGGGTTACACCTGGACGCAAAATGGCAACACCTTGCAGGTGATTCAAGGGCAAGGGCCGGGCAATGCGCTTGGGCTCGTTAAGCTCGACATGCCCAACGACCATGCAATCTATTTGCATGATACGCCATCAAAGGCTGCGTTTAATGCTGATGCCCGTGCGTTCAGCCATGGGTGTATCCGCACCGATAAGGCGCTGCTTTTTGCTGGGTTACTTTCTGTGCGTTATGCAGGGGTCAGCAAAGATCAATTGCAGGCGATAATTATGAGTGGCGAAACGACGCCCGTGAAGTTCAAGCAACCCTTCCCCGTATACATCATGTATTTTACCGCATCGCCCGATGATGCGGGCAACGTTCGTATGTATAACGATATTTATGGGCGGGATAAGCCGGTTGTGGCGGCGTTGAAATAATCCAAATATTCTCACTTAATGGGGCCGGTTGAAAACTCAATCGGCCTCTTTTTTCTGGCCAAATCATTGGTAAAGCTGGCGCTAGCCCGTTATGCCAATCGCAACTTGCGCCGCTTAAGAAAACTATTACGATTGCATAAGTGCAAATGTGGGGAGATTTTCGATGGAATGGATGACGATGCCTTACCGCCGCTATGCAGATTTTAGCGGGCGTTCACGGCGTAAAGAATTTTGGATGTTCCAATTGTTTCAATTCATTGTAATGATTGTTTTGGCCGTTCCAATGCTTGCCCTCGCGCCTAGTGGGCCGACCGAAGTTGGAGGAACCCCGCCAATTTCAATGTTTTTCATTTTGGTTTTGTTCGTATTTGCCTTGGTGAATTTCATACCGGCCTTGGCCGTCACGGTGCGCCGATTGCATGATCAAGACTTATCGGGCTGGTTCTATTTCTTAAGCTTCATCGCATTGGTTGGCGGATTAATCCTATTGTATCTCATGGTTGTGGAGGGGACGCAGGGCGCGAACCGTTATGGGCCAGACTCGAAGTACTAGGATTGTCGCAAACGAAAGGACTTAGGCGGCGGAATTAAAACCGTTGGCCGCAATCTTGGGGTCGCGGGCGTTTTGCCACCAAAGGGACGCGGTGATAGCGCCGACTACGGCGCAATAGCCCGATGCAAATATGAAACCGGGGCTGCTTCCAAACCCCGAACCATTCATTTCGCCAAACCAAGCAAAAGCGCCAATAACCGAAACGGCAGCACCGCCAAATGCACCCGCCCATTTATAAGCCCGCTTACTCTCGCCCCTGCGCCTTACAAAATAAGCTGTAACGGGTAGGCCGATGAAGGTCATACTTGCAACCAGCACTGCCAATACACATGCGACCACAAATCCAATTGAGAAGAACGCGCTTAAAACGTAATCAACGGAATTATAACCGAAAAACAGGCCAAGAGCCCAAATTGACGATATCGGGATAGCGAAAATCCAAAACGGCGAAGACGCATAAATAGCGGCAGTGACCGCCGTGTTTACAAACGGCCATACCCAATTTTTCAGAAATTCGCGCCAATCCATCGGCGGCGACCGCATCAGAACTTAATCATCGTTCCGACATACACCGCCTGATTATCGCGTTGATCATTGGTCAAACGCTGATCCTGGCTCCGGTCATTTTCAAGGCGCACACCGGCCGTCACATCGATGCCACTGGTAACAGCAATCCGGCCACCAACGTCAACCTTATAGTCGTTCACGCCAGAAACATCACGCGGAACGGCGGAAATGTTACGGCCTTCCTCAACCGAGATACGAGGAGCTATAGAGCGTTTTTTGGGCTCATCGTCGATGGTCAAGCCAGTGCCTTTAGCCACTGAGGCAACAACAGGCTCATCGTTTTTGCGGCGAACAGCCTTCTCAGGCAGGGCAAAGCTTTGCAAACCTTTGGCAGCACCCAAATCGTAGCTAATCGCAGCAAGCTTCACGCCCTCGGAACGACTGGACGCAGTGCCCAGTTCACTTTCGCGCACGGCTTTCCGAACGCTAGCGAAATCAGATGACGGCGCACTGGGCGCACGAACAACAATCATCACCGACCGCTCGTCATCCAACCCACCGGCAGGCGTAAAAGCAAAACCCGCTCTATCGGACAGGCTATTAATGTCGAAATGTTCGGCGAGTTCGCTGTCTACACCAGCGGGCGTAAACGTTCCAAACGGATTGAAAGTTTCTAACGAAAGGCTGGTCGCGGCAACAGCCAACACAACGGACGGAGTCAAAGCCACTGCCGCGGCGGAAGCCACAAGCCCGATTTTCCTTAACTGTCCAGCCGATTTGGCCATCTTTGCGACCCCTAGAGTTGCGCGACTCGATTGTGCTATTGACACCGTATAACCGATATCTGTGGGCAACAGAAGTCTTGCATCACGAATGTTTAGCCTTGCATACAGATTTTATGCCTCCTGTGGCAATTCGCACACATTCATCTGTTCGTTGGCTCCTGTTCATCAGCATGCGGTATAAGCGAAAACTGTATTTATAGCGGCTTGCAGGGGGCTGGAAAGCGGCTATAGATGGACAAAATTATGCGCGCAACCGACGCGCCAGAGAAGGAATTTGTGATGCTCCGCACCCCCAAACGGCTCAGCCGCAACCGGAAACACATCGCCACAATGGCGCGTACCCTTGGCATCGCAAGCCTTTCAGTGATTGCGCTGTCCGCATGTGGCGGAAAATCTAGCCCAGTGGCCGATTTGTTGAGCACCGGCAACGCCGCCGTATCGGTCAATCCCTTCTTATGGGCTGCTGCGCTCGACACCGTCAGCTTTATGCCGAATGTTCAGGCGGACGGCAATGCGGGCACGATCAACACCGATTGGTATTCCAACCCGCAAAACCCCGAAGAGCGCATGCGTTTGGCCATCACGATTTCGGGGCAAGAATTGCGTCCCGAAGCGGTGCAAGTCGCCGCTTATCGCCAAGTTACACAAAATGGCACCTGGGTCGATGCGCCGGTTGCCGCCTCCACTGTGCAACGCTTGGAAGGCACCGTGTTGACGAAGGCCCGCGATATGCAGCGCGCCGCCTCTTAATTTGGCCTCGACCAGAACGGATTATGACGAATGACGAATGACCGGTTCAACCCGCACGTCGCCGACGCGCGGTGGCAGAACGCTTGGGATGCGGCGCAGACCTTTGCGACTCCCACTGAAACGTCCAAGCCCAAGGCCTATATTTTGGAAATGTTCCCCTATCCCAGCGGGCGCATTCACATCGGCCATGTGCGCAATTACACCATGGGCGACGTGTTGGCGCGGTATAAGCGGATGACCGGCCATGCGGTGCTGCACCCGATGGGTTGGGATGCCTTTGGCATGCCTGCCGAAAATGCGGCAATGGAAAAGGGCGTTCACCCCGGCGGTTGGACGCGCGACAATATTGCGAACATGAAGGCGCAATTGAAACGCATCGGTTTCGCGCTCGATTGGGGCCGCGAGTTGGCGACGTGTGAGCCGAATTATTACGGCCATGAGCAGGCGCTGTTCCTGAAATTATTGGAGGCTGGCCTCGTCTATCGCAAGGAATCGACGGTCAATTGGGATCCGGTGGACAACACCGTACTGGCCAATGAGCAGGTCATCGACGGGCGTGGATGGCGTTCGGGTGCGCTGGTTGAGAAGCGCAAGTTGAACCAATGGTTCCTGCGCATTACTGACTTTGCCGAGGATTTGTTGGCGGGTGTGCAAAGCCTCGACCAATGGCCGGACAAGGTGCGGTTGATGCAGGAAAACTGGATCGGCAAGAGCCAGGGTTTGCAATTGACCTTCAATCTCGCGGGCACGACTGAGGGCATCGACGTGTTCACCACGCGGCCCGACACGCTGTACGGCGCAAGTTTTGTCGCGGTGGCGGCGGACCATCCACTCGCACAACGCATGGCGGAAAACGCGCCGGAGTTGCAGGAATTTATCGCGCTTTGTAAAAAGGGCGGCACGACGGCGGCGGAGTTGGAAACCGCCGAAAAATTGGGCTTTAACACCGGATTGTCGGTGGAGCATCCGCTGGATAAAGACTGGCATTTGCCCGTCTATGTCGCAAATTTCGTGCTGATGGATTATGGCACCGGCGCAGTGTTCGGTTGCCCCGCACACGATCAGCGCGACCTTGATTTCGCGCGCAAATACGACCTGCCCGTGCGCCGAGTGGTGGCCGAGGTTGAGGACGACAGCCTGACCTATCGCGGCGATGAGGCTTATACCGGGCCGGGCCGCATTGTGAACAGCCATTTCCTCAACGGCATGACCATCGATGAGGCGAAATCCGCCGTCATTACCCGCGCCGAACAAGAAGGTTGGGGCAAGGGCACGACCGTCTGGCGGCTGCGCGATTGGGGGGTTAGCCGCCAACGCTATTGGGGCACGCCGATACCGATTATTCATTGCGACACCTGTGGCGCGGTGCCAGTGCCAGACGACCAATTGCCGGTGACTTTGCCGGAGGATGTGACCTTTGACACGCCGGGCAATCCGCTGGACCGCCACCCGACGTGGAAGCACACCCCCTGCCCTTCGTGCGGCAAAGCGGCGCGGCGGGAGACCGACACGCTGGACACGTTTGTGGACTCCAGCTGGTATTTCCTCCGCTTCGCCAGCCAGCCCGATGGCGCGCCATTCGACCGTGAGGAGATCGCCCGGTGGTTGCCCGTTGACCAATATATTGGCGGCATTGAGCACGCGATTTTGCACCTTCTCTACGCGCGGTTTTGGACACGAGCGTTGGCGCATATTGGCCTGATTGACGTGGTCGAACCGTTCGCCAGCCTGTTCACGCAGGGAATGGTGACGCATCAAAGTTACAGCAAAGTTAGTGAACGCATTGAAGTCGATGGCGAAGTCACACGTCATCAAGTCTTTACGGAATATCTCTATCCTTCCGACGTCGATCTTCAAACTAGGTGGCGAGAGGGAGAAGCTATCCCTCAGGCGAACACTGCTGGTGTATCAATCTCCGCGAGCTTTGATCCGGTTAAAGTAATACGATCGGGAGAATATCTTATTTTTCCGAATTTGCTGGACACTGGCGAAGGGGTCGCCGCAGGCCGTGTCGAAAAAATGTCGAAGTCGAAGAAAAACGTAGTCGATCCTGATGACATCATCGACCAATATGGCGCGGATGCCGTGCGCTGGTTCATGCTGTCCGACTCGCCCCCCGAACGCGACCTCCCGTGGAGCGAGGCTGGGATCGAAGGATGTTGGCGCTTCGTGCAGCGCGCATGGCGGCTCGTCGGGCAGGTCAGCGGCGCGGAAAGCGATGATAAAGCCCTCACCCGCAAAATGCACCAAACCATCGCCGCCGTCGCGTCCGATATTGAGGCATTGAGTTTCAATAAGGCTGTCGCCCGCCTCTACGAACTCACCGGTGCGATTGAAAAGGCGGCGCCGTCGGCAGCCCGCGATGAAGCGATCCGCACCCTCATCCTGCTCGCCGCGCCGATGATCCCGCATTTGGCGGAGGAAGCATGGGCGGCATGGGGCAACGCCACTCTGATCGCCGATGCGCCTTGGCCGATGGTGGACGAAAGCCTGCTGGTCGAGGATGAAATCACCATCGCGGTGCAGGTGAAGGGCAAATTGCGCGACACGATCACCCTGCCCGCCGATGCCGACAACGCCGCCCTGGAGGCAGCCGCTATTGCGTCCGAAAAAGTCCAAGCGGCTATCGCGGGCGCAGACATTCGCAAAGTGATTGTCGTTCCCGGCAGGCTTGTTAATATCGTGATATGAAAATACGCGCCGCTCTCGCCTTGGCTCTCGCCGCCTGCTCGCTCTCCGCATGTGGGTTGAAGCCGCTTTATGGCAACGGCGCGGCGGCGGACAGCCTTTATGGCCGCGTTGAAATCGCACCAATCCCCGGCCAAAATGGCTGGCTGATGCGGCAAAGCCTGCTCGATCAATTGGGTGAAGTCCCGGCGGGCGCGCAACCTGCCTATCGTTTGGAAGTCGTGCTAGACGATAAGATCGAAGGGTTCGGCCTACGCAGCGATGATTCGGTGACACGCGAACGTCGGACGTTGCGCGCGCGCTATCGGCTCGTCGATGTCACCACCGGCACCATCGTCCACGACGCCACAACCAGCAGCGATGCGGGCATTGATGTGGCGAGCAGCGAATATGCGACAATCGCGGCAGAAAACACCGCTCTGGAAAATTTGTCCGATAAAGTTGCGGGGTCCATCGTCACCGACCTCACCATTGCCCGCCGCCGCGCCGCTCAACCTGCGCCATGAGCAGCGTTAAGGGCGTCGCGCCCATGCTTACCGCGATGAAGGCGGAACAGGACGTGCGCCTGTTCCTGATGCACGGCAGCGACGAAAGTGTGGCAGAGGACGCTGCACGGCAACTTGCCAAAGCCATCGGCGAAAGCGCGGAACGAGTCGATATGGACTCGAGCGAGTTGAAAAATGACCCCGCCAAATTGCTGGACGAGGCCGCATCGATCAGCTTGTTTGGCGATAAACGGTACATCCGCCTGCGCATTTCCCGCGACGACGCCCTGCCCGCTTTGGAGAATTTGCTCAGCGCCGACGCAGCAGGCAATCCCGTCATCGCAACCGCAGGCAATCTGACTAAGGCGAGCAAGATTCGCAAATTGGCCGAATCCTCTTCCAAGGCGATGGCGATGGGTTGTTATCCGCCCGATGAAAAGGACGCAGTAGCTCGCATTATCGACCGCGCTCGGGAGCAAGGATTGAAACTTGATCGTGCGCTGGCGCGGCAGATTTATGCGTCCACCCACGGCGATGTGTTCTTGGCCGAAATGGAGGTCGAGAAGCTGGTCCTCTACACCGACGCCGCGCCCGACCGCCCGCGTGAGGCGGACCCCGCGATGCTGGCCGCATTGGGTGCGGAAACAGCTGAGGAGGACATGAATGCCCTGCTCCACGCCGTATTGGCCGGAGAAAGCGGGAAATTGGGGGCGGAATTACGCCGCGCCGCTTATCTCAACCTGAACGCGGTGCGAATTGTGAAGTCTTTAGAGCGGCGCACGAACCAATTGTTGTCGCTGCGTGCGCGGCTTAGCAAAGGCGGCAATCCGCGTGGTGCAGTTGAATCGGATCGCTCGATTTTTTGGAAAGAGCAAGACGCCTATGTCCGCGAATTGTCGCTGTGGACTGCGCCGCGCCTCACGCGGTTAAATCAGCGTTTGATAGCACTTGAAGGCGCAATCATGGCCAATCACATTATGGCCGACACGTTGTTGGGCCATGAACTCAGCGCCATTTGTCAGGCCGCCGCGACGGCGGGCCACAGGCGCTAAACCGCCTTATTCATATTCAACCGAGATCGGGATACGCCCGCGAAATTGTCCGGCCTGACCCGCGCTGACGTTCAACTCTGCGCCGAAATTGAATTTGAGATAGCCGGCAACATTCAGCTTCGGGTTGCGTTTTAAGTCGGTGCGGAAATTGGAAACCTGCGCCACTGAACCGTCAGCGGCCCGCAATTCGACCGTGTTGGGTAAGTCGATGGTCAACTGCCGATTCGGGCTGCCCCAGATTTCAACCGTCCCCGCGACGCCCATACCGCCCAAATCTTCCAAATTGCCGGAAACCGTGCGTGCGCCATCAGGAGTGACAATGATTTTGCCCTGCCCGATGTTTGCAATCGCGGCTCGGCTGAAATCAAGTCGGGTATTAATGGAAATCCGCAGGGGAATACCCGCTGGTCGTGCGGAATCGCTATTTACAGCGGTTTTAGACGCATCACATAGCAAACACTGCGCCGACACAGGAACCGCTGCGCTGGCCAAGGCAAAGGCGACCGGCCAACCAGCCACAAAAAGGTAAAACGAACCACGCATGCGCCAATTGTAAACTGATGCGGTTAACGAATCCTTTTCACCGCCGCATTGCGCGCAAAAACGGGCGGATAAGCTCTATTGCCCATCCGCCCGCTATTGAATGTTCGCCGCATTGCGCGCCGATTAGCCTTTTTTGAGGCTGAGGCCGCCGAAACGCTTGTTGAAGCGGGCAACCTGACCATCTTGCGAGATACGTTGCGTACCACCGGTCCATGCTGGGTGCGATTTGGGGTCGATGTCGAGCGCCATCACGTCGCCTTCTTTGCCCCAGGTCGAGCGGGTTTGAAACTCGGTGCCATCGGTCATTTTGACGGTGATGAAGTGATAATCGGGATGAATGTCGTTTTTCATGGGCTTAGTCCTTCAAATGGACGCGGTTACCGACCGCATCCGGCATTGGATAAATACTGAACGCGGGCGCATAAGCAAATATGCCGCAAAGCGCAAGGGAAAAGGCCGCTTCGTGCCGCCTTTCCTCCGCGCACGTCAATTTGCCAAAAAACGCCACATCCCGTATTGACAATTGCCCTGCACACCCATAGAGCCGCGCCTTCGAAACACACAGAATTCCAGCAGAAAAGGTGGGTTTTTCCCATGAAAGTTCGCAACTCGCTCAAATCGCTCAAAGACCGTCACCGCGACAACCGCGTGATCCGTCGCCGTGGTCGCACCTATGTGATCAACAAAACCAACCGCCGTTTCAAGGCGCGTCAGGGCTAATTGCCCTTGCGCATGGGGCCCGTCCCCATGGTTCAGGATGTAAGCCGTGCCGTTTATCGGTGCGGCTTTTTCCGTTTGTGGTCAATATGTTGGGGATAGAATATGCCAAAGGAATCGAAGATTGAGGCGGTGGTCTTTGATGTTGGTAAAGTCCTTTTCGATTGGGATTTGCGCTATTTGTTCCGCAAACTGATTCCCGATGCAGCCGAGTGCGAATATTTCGTCACCCATGTCGTCACGCCTGAATGGCATTTTCAGCATGACGAAGGCCGACCATTGGGTGAGATGGTGGCGGAGAGAATCATTGAATTTCCTCAATATGCGCCGCTGATTTCTGCTTATGCCTCCCGTTTTAATGAGACCATTCCCGGCATGATGCCCGGGATGGAAGCGGTGGTGCGGGGCCTTATCGGCCGCAAAGTGCCCCTTTATGCCATCACTAACTTCGGTGACGAATTTTGGGCGCAGTTCCGCCCGACTCAGCCAATTTTCGATAACTTCATCGACATAATAGTCTCGGGCACGGAAAAGATGGCGAAACCAGACCCTGCGATTTTTGATTTGGCGGTTCAGCGTTTCAACCGCCCTGCCTCGTCCATGTTGTTTATTGACGACCGGGCAGACAATATCGAAGCCGCCGAATCACGGGGCTTTATCGGCCATCACTTCGCCAACTGCGAAGACCTGAAACCCGTATTACGCCAATATGGATTGTTTGATTAAGCAATCTTAATTGGGCTTCGGCACCCTTCTCCCTCATCTTAGCTTTGCGGCTCAAATGATCCGCAACCATTTTGGAAAGGGAGACATTATGCAAGTTGATTTGAACCTTATTCCGCAATTTGATGCCACGCTAAATGAGAGCCTCACTGGCGCTTTCGCGACCGGCGGTGGAGGCCTCGGCATTCCGGAGTTTTTGTTTTTTCTTGCCACTTACATGTGGGAACGCACGGGCGGCGAAGGAACGAGCATGGCAATAGAAACCTTGTTCTAAGTTTCGAACATGGACATCAGTGGCGCCCTGAGACAGATTGCCGCGGCGGAACGATCGACCTGCCCAAAAACCATGCGGCCGGCTTTAGCAGCAGCGCGCACGCCGATTGAGGCCTGGCGCGGGACGGACGGAGGTCAATCGCTGGAGCGGCGATTGGTAGATGCGTTACAGCTGCCCGAACCAGTCAAATTGCGGCGAATGTCCGAAATTTTATCCGGTCATTCGTCTTGGCTGGAGTCTTATCTTGCGGCGCTTTTCTCACACGCCGCCAAAAACGAAGCGTGGCAACCGCCGTTGACGGATTTTAAGACCGTTAGCCACATTGGTTTATTTTTGATTGAGCGAACGGATTTGAAGCTGAGCCTAAATTTGTTAAACCCCGCAAGCGACGCAGCCGACCATGCGCCCAATATGATCAGGCTCTCTTCCGGGCATGTCATGCTTACTTCCGTTACCAAAAATGTGCAGATGCCCGTCCGTATATGGCAAATGAGCGGCACAAATGATGTGTGCCGCATAAAAGATGGGCCAGACGTCACCTTAAATTTCGCCGAAACTCTACACTGCCAGCTATCGCGGAAATATATACAACCGTCGCCTCAAAAACCAACTCTTTTGCTGCGCGTAGAATGGCCAGAAGAGGAATGGAGCGCTGACCGATTTTTCGATGCTACCACCGGCGCGAAGCTCCCCAACTTGATGTGTGGCCAACAATTTCGGCGGCATATGGCGCTTTCGGCGCTACATTCTTTAAGGCCCGACTTGGCGGCGTGCCACTTGGCCACATCGATAGAGCTGACACCGGACGACGCCTTAGCGTGGCACTATTGTCGGCAACTGCTCACCAGCGCGCCAAATTTGGCTTTACCGATGCTAAAACAGTTAAGTGAATCTGGATCATCCCCGTTGCGGCAACTCGCTTCGCAAACTCTCGCTGTCTTGCGCAGCCATTATCCCAGTTTGTGTGCAGCCGCTTAATGCCTGACCGTTTGCTCACGCCCGCCGCACCACCATTGGATTTAGAGGATGCTGTGTCGAGATTAAGCGAATACGGCCTTAATCCCGATTGTCCCGAAAGTATTGCGCGCGCGGCGGCAATATTGGCTGGCCTCTATGCAAACCGCGACTTGCTAATACCTGCCCTCACCGGCGCATTACAACAATTTGGGGATCGAGGTGCACCACAGCACCGGTATACCGGCCAGACCATAGAGCTGGGCGGCAATGCAGCAAGCGGCTTCATATTGCGCGCCAATATTTGGCCTGCTGCCGATGACCCTTTGATGCGCGGGCCCAGTGCAGAAGAGTTCCAATATGGCTTTGCGCATGACCACAACTTTGATTTCCTTACCATCGGTTACCACGGCCCGGGATACCGCAGCGACTTTTTCGGCTATGAATATGAATCTATTGTGGGCTTTGTGGGCGAGAATGTAACGCTATCGCCATTGAAAAGCATCACTCTGGGCCAAGGTCAGATGCTCCATTATCGAACGCAGCAGGATGTACACCGGCAATGGCCGCCTGAAGCATTGTCTATCTCGCTCAACATCGTGCATGTCCATCCAGGGCAAAGCTGGTTCGACCAATATGGGTTTGATGTGGAGGCGGGTCGGATTAGCCGGATAGTGTCGCACAGTTCATTGGAGGCGTTGCTAACCATTGCGCCGCATTGCGGCGATGAAAACGCGCGCGAGGTTGCCGCCCACATCATGGCGCATCATGCCAGCGAGGCGGTGCGCCTTTCCGCCGCGCGGGCATTGGCACAATGGTCTGTGCAGAATGGCGGTGATGCCACGCAGTTCTGGGAGACATGCGCACGCCTTTCCAAAAGCCCAAAAATTCTGGCCTATGCCAAGGCACAGCTTGCGGCGCACGACCACCCTGCCCTATAGATTGCCTGCCCATTGGCGGGCAAAACCGGCGAGATGGGGCTACAATGGTAACGTGGATGGTAGCGATTGACAGCGGCGCGTTGGCCAGCGCGAGCAGCGAAACCGCTGTGGCCGTCCTGCAAACTGCGTTGACCCCGGCATTCCTACTGGTTGCATTGGGGCAGATGTTGAACCTGTTTTCCGGACGTTTGACCCGCATTGTGGACCGAACTCGAACGTTGGAGGCGCGCTATCCTGACACCACCGGGGTGGAGCATGACCTTATCGTTGCCGAATTGCGCGTGCTGGAAAAGCGGCTTGTTACCGTGGGACGCGCCATTTTGCTTGGCGTATTGGCGGCGATTGTGGTGGCGGTGATGATTGCGCTGCTGTTCTTCACCGGCCTATTGGGCGCTGGCAGCGGGCTGGTGATTATCATCGCGTTCCTTATCGCGCTGGCCTTGCTCACCGGATCATTGCTCTATTTCGTGCGCGAAGTGCATTTGGCGACGAAGCTTATACACGTCCGAGAGGAATATTTGGAGCGGGACTAAAACGGCCTAAAAAGGATCGCCCTTCAATCCCGCCCCGCGCACTTTTTCCATCACTTCATCGCGGACCAGCGGCGTCACGAATTTTGATATATCGCCGCCATATTGTGCGATTTCTTTGACCAATCGGCTGGCGATAGGTTGCAATGAAACGTCGGCCATCAAGAACACGGTTTCGATACCATCATTCAATTGTTGGTTCATGCCCGCCATTTGATATTCATATTCAAAGTCGGCCACGGCGCGAAGCCCACGGACAATCACCGACGCCCCCAAATGCTCGGCAAAGTGCATAAGCAGCGCGTTGAAGCCAACCACACGCACGTTCTCGATGCCCATCGTGGCCACTTCGCGTTCGACAATCGCAATGCGGTCGGGGTCGGGGAACATGGGGCTTTTGGAAGGATTAGTGGTGACGCCAATGACGAGTTCATCCACCAATTTTGCCCCGCGCAGGATGATGTCCATATGGCCCAAAGTTATGGGGTCAAAGGTGCCGGGATAGATTCCGATGCGCTTGCTCATGTCTCTCTCCCCTATCACGCCAATTACCGGTCGCGTTTTACGATATAATGGGCCAATTGCCGCAGGACGTCGGCCTCCGCGCCGTAATGCGCCAAGTGGGCGATGGCTTGCTCGACCAGCATATCCGCCTGCGCACGCGCGCGGTCCAATCCCAATATGGATAGGAACGTCGCTTTGCCCGCTTCGGCATCCTTGCGCAGCGCTTTGCCCGCCGCGGCCTCATCGCCCTCGGCATCCAACAAGTCATCAGCGATTTGAAACGCCAATCCAATATCATGCGCATAGCCGCGCAAATGCGCGCGGTTTTCCGCCGAAAGACGCCCCAAAATCGCGCCCATCTCCACAGATACCGCGATAAGCGCCCCGGTTTTTAACTGTTGTAATCGCGTAATGGCGGCGAGATCAAAGTCGGATTTCTCCGCCATTAAGTCCATCATCTGACCACCGGCCATGCCCGCCGGACCAGAGGCATCTGCGAGCGCGCGGACGAGTTCGATCCGCACGAATGGGTCGGGAATGGCGTCGCCATCGGACAAAATCTCAAACGCCAACGCATGAAGCGAATCGCCCGCCAACACCGCCGTTGCCTCATCAAAGGCCAAATGCAATGTGGGCTTCCCACGCCGCATGGCATCGTCATCCATACACGGCAAATCGTCGTGGATGAGGGAATAGACGTGGATGGCCTCGACAGCACATGCCGCCCGCACCGCCGCCGCGCGGTCAACGCCGTGCATCGCAGCAATGGTGACCAGTAGTAATGGGCGAAGCCGCTTGCCGCCGCCAATCGCGGAATACCGCATCGCCTCGTAAAGGCGCGCGCGCGCATCATCGGGGATGGGTAGCAACCGATCAAAATCGGCGTCGATGTCCTCACCAATTGCGTCGATGGCCGAATGGAGTGCAACGGAATCCATGCGCGTCAGCCCTCAGAATCGAACAGCGTCGTCGATTGCGGCACACCGTCGCGAACAGCGGCGATTTTCTCAATCCGCGCTTTCGCCTCATCCAAACGCGTTTGGCAATACTGGCGCAGCTTTTCGCCCTGCTCAAACTTTGCAATCGCATCGTCCAGCGGCACGGAGCCGCTTTCCAATTCACGCACAATTGTTTCCAATTGGCGCAAGGCATCCTCAAAATTTTGGGCGGCGGCAGGGGCGGTTTGATTGTCCATAACCCTGCATTGCGCGCAGTTCGCCATTGGTCAAGGCCAAGAGGAACAATTGACCATTTAATCCCCAGCTAGCATAGCCTTTGTGACGATGGGGTTGCACCGATGTTACACGTAAATTTTTGCCCAAAACCATGGATTTGTGGATTGCATCCTCGGCCAAAAAACGGCAAATACTGGCCCATGAAGAAAACTCTCCTACTCATCGCCCCGGTGCTGATGCTGTCGATTACGGCATGTGGCCCCTCCCGTGAAGAACAAGCTGCTGAGGCGGCCAAGGCTGAAGAAGCCAAGCGTGCGGAGGCCGTTGAGGCATTGCCGCCCACTTTGGCGATCACAGAGCAAGGCACCTATCGCTGCGCCGATAGCACCATTGTTAAGGTCGATTTCCTCGGCGCAAAAGAAGCTGCTT
>JBGSSR010000156.1:0-6145 GCA_041736905.1 Sphingomonadaceae bacterium
GCTTCGCCAGCGCCGCGCCGACCCCTGTGGCGAGGTCCATATAGCGAGGATCAGCAGGCGTCGCGGACCCGCAATAGACGGCGAGATGTTTCATGATGGCAAGGCACACACATAAGTTACAAGCTTGCCCAACACCGAGTCCGCTGGAGCCGACGAAAATTTAATCGTTTTCGGCTTTACGACGCGAACCACTTTGCCCGTATTGTCCAACAGCCGCAGGTCAGTAAGAGCGAAAGTGCGGGCGGCACAGTCATATTTCTCTATTGCGATTGTTTCCACGAAAATGGATTGGTCGTCGCCGCGATGGTCGGTTTTTTGCGTGGCAATGCGATACGCCCCGTCAAATTTGAGGGAATCGGTATCGATATAATGTTTGGTACCGCTTTCCGCCGTTGCAACATATGTCCAATTCTCAGCCAGAACGGGCGCTGGCATCGCCAACATGGACAGCGCAAGTGGAACGGAAAAGCTCGCCATTCGCATTACATTACCCCTCAGTCCCCAACATCAACCCCGCCGTCGCCTTCGCACTCCCCACAACGCCGGGAATCCCTGCGCCGGGGTGCGTGCCTGCGCCGACGAAGTAGAGGTTATGGATGGCATCGTCGCGGTTGTGAACCCGGAAAAACGCGCTTTGCGTCAGCAAGGGCTCCAGGCTAAACGCGCTGCCGTGGTGCGCGTTCAAATCGTGGGCGAAGTCATCGGGGGCGTAGTGGAAGCTGGTGACGACGCGCTCATGAATGTCGGGGACAAGCCGCCGCCCGATTTCATCCAGCACGCGCTTTTCCAAAACCGGCCCCATTTCGTCCCAGTTGATCGGCAATTTGCCCATATGTGCCACGGGAACCAGCGCGTAAAATGTCGAATGCCCTTCCGGTGCCATCGACGGGTCGGTGACGGTCGGGTGGTGCAGGTAAATGCTGAAATCCTCCGGCAACACGCCGTTGGAGTAGATGTCGTCCAGTAACCCCTTATAGCGCGGGCCGAACAGGATCATGTGGTGCGCAATGCCGGGCCATGTGCCCTTAATGCCGAAATGGACGACAAACAGGCTGGGTGAGAATTTCTTGCGCGCCAATGTCGCCGCGCCGCGTTTGCCGCGTGGGGATTGGGACAGCAAAGTGCGATAGGTGTGCATCACATCGCCGTTGCTGGCGACGGTATCGGCGTTCAGCACTTCGCCGCTGGCCAGCGTGACGCCGGTTGCCTTATCGCCCAGCACATTGATTTGCGCCGCGGGCGCATTGAGGCGCATGACGCCGCCAATCCGCTCAAAATGGCGCACCATCCCGGCGATCAACTTATTGGTGCCGCCCTTGGCAAACCACACGCCGCCGTCCTTTTCGAGCTTATGGATCAGCGCATAAATGCCGCTGGTTTTCATGGGATTGCCGCCGACCAGAAGCGTGTGGAACGACAACGCCTCGCGCAATTTTTCGTTCTTCACAAAGCTGGAGACGATCGAATAGACCGACCGCCACGCCTGATATTTCATCAACGCGGGCGCGGCCTTTATCATTGTTGTGAAATCAAGGAACGCCTTATGACCGAGTTTAAGGTAGCCTTCCTCATACACGCCCGCCGCATATTCGAGGAATTTTTGATAGCCCGCGACATCATCGGGGTTTAGCTTGCGGATTTCCTCAAACAAATGCGGCTCGTCATTGGAATAATCGAAATTGGTGCCATCGGGCCAGTTCAGCCGGTAGAACGGCATGACGGGGACAAGCTCCACATCCTCGGCAATGTCATGGCCGGTGAGCGCCCATAGTTCCTGCAAACACGGCGGGTCGGTGATGACCGTCGGCCCCGCGTCAAAGGTAAAGCCGTCCTTTTCCCAATAATAGCCACGCCCGCCCGGTTTATCCCGCGCCTCAACCAATGTGGTTTGCACCCCCGCCGATTGCAGGCGGATTGCCAATGCCAGGCCGCCAAAGCCCGCACCGATAACGATTGCGCTTTTGTTCATAAAATTTAGTGCCCCTACCAAACTTACGACGTTTGGGTATTGCGGCGGGACACGATAGCCCTCACCGCGCGTGATATGGGTATTGGTGGCTTGCCTGCCAAGATGCGCGCCATGTCGCGGCCGCTGGTTTGGCCCGAATAAAATCGCTCCACCAAAGGCTCCGACAAAGAATAATGGCGTTGCAATATCTTAAACCGATCCTCGGTCGTCGCCGCATCAAACAACATGGTGTTGAGCAGGAAAAAGAACTTGCCCCGTTTCCAAACCGCCGCCGCCTGCGCCTTTAGCATTGCGTTAAGTGCGGGCGCGGACAAATCATCCGATTCCGCCACCGCCATCGCGGTGCGCACGGCATCGGGCAGGGAGTAGCTGGTCACCGGATGGAAAAACCCACCGCGCGCGCCGACTTTGGGCACTTTATCGCCGCCTGCGCGCCAATAGGCGTCGAAATCGCCGCCTTTGACGACTGGTAGCACCCCCGCCTCCTGCCGCGTGACGCGGTTGATTTTCCAATGGTTGCGCTTGGCATAGGCGGCAATGCGCGCTTGCAATTCGGGGATGTCGAGGTCGGGCGTGTCGCTGTAATATGTATCCTCAACAAACAGATGCACCGGCGAAAAGGGCAGCAGATAGACAAAGCGATAGCCGTCGATTTGCTCCACCCGCGCGTCCATGATGACGGGTTGGGTCAGATTATGCGGCTCGGCCAGTTCCAAAGTTTGGCCGACGAATTTCTGCCATCCGCATTGCAGCGCAGCCAGATCGGCGGGGCCACGCGCATCGATGACGGCCCCTGCCTCAATCCGGCGGCCATCCTCCAACACCACTGACGTCGGCCCGCAGGCCAGCACCTTTTGCCCCAACAGCAGCGCGTCGGCGGGCAAGGCGGCGCGGACTTGTTCGTCCAATCGCTCGCTTTCGATGGTGTAGTAATTCTGGCGAAGTTTGCGGCTGAAATCTGGGAAATGCACCTGATTGCCCGCCCAGCCATGGCTAATCAACGGCGCGGTGAGCCAGCGATGTTCGGGCGCAATATCGCTGGAAAAATAGGACCAAAGGTGGTTGCCGCCAATGCTGTCACCTGCCTCCACCAGCACAATGCGCACATCGGGACGCAGGCGAGCAAGCGCCATAGCGGTCAGCCCACCCGACAATCCGCCACCGACAATGGCCACATCATAATGCAATTTGCGCATAAATTGGGGCCTCAATCCCCGCTTAGCAATCGCTCCATCAGTTGCGCCACGGTAGGCACGAAGCCGTTGGAGTAAAACGGATCCTCGCTGAAATTATACGCGGCATGCCCCGCGAACATCAGGTTTTTGTCGGGGTCTTCGCCATGCGCAATGCCCTGCAATGCCTTTTGAATGCAGAAACTGCGCGGGTCGGCGAGGTAGCCGGTGCTGTAATTATCATGGTCTTTCCATGACGAGAATGCGCAATGCGACAGGCACCCCATGCAATCGGCCTGATCTTTCCGGATTTCGGCGGCGGTTTCGGGGTTTTCGAACACCACCGTGTTGTCGGGGGTTTTCAGCGCCATGGTATAGCCCTGCAAATCCCATTCGCGCGCGCGCATCAGGTCGGCTTGCGTCACCCAGAAATTCTTGCCCTTTACGCCGACATCCAGTTGATGTTGATGCTCACCCGCGTGGTCGGAGCTATAGGCAATTTGCCGCTCGCTACGCGCGACCATGCCGTTGATGAGGGGGTTTTTGACCGCGCTGCTATAAAAGCCCGTGGGCGAAAATTTATGCAGCAACACGTCGCCGCGCTTGATGGATGTGAGCCGCGATTTCCACGTTTCAGGGATAGGGCTTTCCACCGTCAACAAAGGCCGCGTGCCGAGTTGGAAGATGATTTGGCCGAGTTCTTCGTTATCAATCCAATCGTTCCAATCGCGCAGATACCAAACGCCGCCTGCCATGACGATGGGCAGGGTATCGGGCAGGCCTTCCTTGCGCATCATCTCGCGCAATTCCTTGACGCGGGGATAGGGGTCTTGTGGTTGCTTCGGGTCCTCGGCATTGGACAGGCCATTGTGGCCGCCCGCCAGCCACGGGTCCTCATACACCACCGCGCCCAGCAATTCGGGATATTTATGATAGGCGCGTTTCCACAAAGCGCGGAAGGCGCGGCCTGACGATACGATGGGCAGATACAGCACATTATACTGTGCCGCAATTTCGGCCAATTTATACGGCATCCCTGCGCCGCATGTGACGCCAGTTATCTTGTCGCCGCACGCCTCCAATATGCCATGCAAAATGCGCTGCGCCCCGCCCATTTCCCATAGGACGTTGATGTTCAGCGCGCCTTTGCCGCCGGATACTTCGTGCGCCATTTCGACCTGTTGAATGCCGCCACGGATGCCGTATGCGACGAGTTCCTCATGCCGGTCGCCGCGCGTGCGACCGTGGTAGATTTGGCGGATAACCTCACCATTTTCATCATAGGAGTCGGGATTGACGCAGGAAATCGTGCCAATGCCGCCCGCCGCCGCCCATGCGCCGCTGCTCATATGATTGGTGGCGGCCACGCCCTTGCCGCCCTCCACCAACGGCCAAACTTCCTTGCCGCCATAGATGATGGGTTTCAGTCCCTTAAATGCGCCCGAAGTTGCCAATTTTAAGCCCCTATATCCTAAACACACGGGGATAAGCGCGGGTGATACCGCGCCAAATGCCCCAAATTCAGAAAAGCGCTAGCGGATTTAAGCGGGCTTGTCCCGTAATTTTCGCGCAAAATGCGGGTCGCCCATCGCATCGGCATAGAGGGTGGCATATTTGGCTAGCATCACGCGCTCATCGTTACGCGAGCGAACAAGCGTTTGCGCCTCTTCGCCGATATAGGTCCGCCGCGACCGATCGGCGCATAGTGCCGTGAGCGCCGCCGCCAAGGTCGCCTCATCACCCGCATCGACGATGAACGCCGCGTTGGATGGGGCAATCATATTCGCGACATCACCCACGGCAAAGCTCGCCGCCGGAACGCCCGCCGCCATCGCCTCTATCAGGGATATGGGATATTGTTCCGAATAGGACGACAAAGCGAATATATCGAACAGGCCGACGAACCGCGCGGGGTCGCGCATAAATCCGGGCAAGTGCAGGATATGCCCAATGCCGCACGCCGCCGCCTCCGATTCGATCGCGTCCCGCTCCGGCCCCTCACCGACGATGACGAGCCGGTCGATATGCGCGCCCTGCGCTTTGGCCAAGGCGGTGGCGCGAACAAGCGCGGGTAGGTTTTTGACCGCGCGCAAGCCCGCCAATGTGCCGACCCAGATTTCGCCGTCGCGCTTGATAAGGCCGGGGATGGCATCGCGGGCGGGCGGCTCCGCATAATCCGCCACGGCAATGCCATTGGGAATTTGCGAGAGCTTGGCCGATGGCACATACCATGTGCCCCGCGCCACCTGCTCCAATGTTTGCGATGGCACAATGACGCGGGTCGCGGTGGGCAGGGCCAGCCGCCGGAACGCATCGCGTTTCCAATTGGTGCCTTCGCGTTCATCCTCATTAAATCCATCCTCATGGTGGATAAGCGGAGGCAGGGGCATGAAGCGGGACAATATCCGGTGCGCCATCACCCCGTCCATTGATCCCCAATTATAGGAGAGGATAAGGTCAAACCCCTGAAAATACTTCGCCAATTGCAAATACCGCTTTGGCGCGGGCTTTCCATGAAGGGCCGGGGCCGCATCGCCGGGGAAGGCGACATCCAGCGCCGCGTCCAATGCATTGCGCGCGTTCAAACTATCGGGTTCGGCGGACAAAATCACGTGCCGCGCCGCATCGCCCAACGCGTTCATTATCTGCGCACACCGCGCCTCTTTCCCACCAAGGTTAAAGCTGCTGTGCAGATGCAGGATGTTTTTGGGCGCAGTCATAAAGCCTGCTTTATCGCCAAATGGCAAAAGAAAGGCTAATATTCCAATGCGCTATTTTGCATAAGGTTAGCAAAATTTTCAGCATTTTACCGTTAAAGCCGTGGCAGCTATGATACACGCCACACAACCTTCCCCCGCACAGTCGACGCCTTTAGTCGGCGCACCTGCGTCGGCACCGGCACCGGACGCTGTTTTGTCCTCGTTCAATCCGGCCACGGGCGACCGTGTGTGGCAGGGGCGTTTGGGCGATCCCATCGTCGCCGCGCGACTGGCGCAGGCGGCAT
>JBGSSR010000190.1:0-1662 GCA_041736905.1 Sphingomonadaceae bacterium
GCCCTTCCTGTATCCTGCGTCATGAACCCAAGGGGCAGGTTGGGTTAATCCGCAGAAACTGGTTCATCCTCTTCCACCGCACCCACCTCGTGCCGGATCAGGTCGCCCGGTTGGCAATCCAATGCGGCGCAAATCGCGTCCAATGTGCTGAACCGTATCGCCTTGGCTTTGCCGGTTTTCAGGATGGAGAGATTGGCCATCGTGATGCCCACGCGGTCGGCCAATTCGGTTAAGGTCATGCGCCGTTGGTACAGCATTTCGTCGAGTTCTATCCGAATGGTCATCACACCGTGCCCTCCAATTCTTCGCGCATCACCACGCCTTGTTCAAACACTCGGGCCAGGATGAAGAGCAGGAAGATCATCAAGATGCCGCCGATATCCAGCGTGAAGTCAAAATCCGCCTCCGCCGATTTGACGCCGTGTTCAACCCACATCGCGGCGAACATCACAAGACACATTAACGGATAGCTCGCCACCGACAGCCACGCCATTTTGCGCAATCGCACGGCGTTTTCATGGACAAAGGGGTTGTGATCCACCGTCTCCACAATCTCCAGCAGGTGCGCGGTGAACCGCCAGAGCAATAATAACAGGCCGCTGATCAATCCCATCATGACGAACACTGTGCCGGCCAACATCTGCATCGACATCCCTTCAGGAACGTCCGCCTCGGACAGCGCGTCGGTTGCAATGCCTGCCAAAATAGCGACTGGAACACCAATGGCGATCAATGCCATAAACGCGGCGAGCGCTAAAATCAGCCATTTGCCAATTTTCAAAATCCACCGGGTCAGGCCCAATACTATTTCGTTTGCTTTTGCCGTCATGTCACCCTCCTTTGTTAAGCCATAGCGGGCGTTGCGCCCGCCAGAGCGATGAAAACCCATTGCGCCGTTGCCATCGCGGCAAAAGCCAATCCCATTAAACTATCCTGCAATTTCATATTGACCTCCAATGTTTGTCTTATTGATATTCAATATGGCTGTTATTGATTCGAGTCAATAAGATTTATTGTTTTTCGATAATTTAATTATCGTTTTTCGGGTTTTTGGCCATTTCCTGCGGGTTTGAGGGGGAGAGGACGCCGCTTTTTTGCTTTTAGGGTGCGATCGCGAGGCGGGCGATATGCTCATCCTGCATATTAAAACGGAAACGCAGCCGAATCGGGCTGCCGGGGAAAGTGCCCGCAACCTCGCCCAACACCACAACGTCCTCGCCCTCGATTGTGGTACTTTGGACGGTCACCTGATCGTCGTATTTTGCGGTTGAGTCCTTTATCCACGCGCCAATGGCTTCCGGCCCGACGTGGTCGCAATGTTCATCCTTTACCACCGCCGAAGCGGAGAACCCCGACACGGCAAGGGGAATGTCGCGCGCGTTCTTTCCCTTGAAATACGCGTCGATGGCGGGGGGCAGAGTGTCGGTCATGGCATAATCCTTGTTCAGTTAAGCGGTCCGCGCCTTAAGGCGATTGGCTTCGGTGCACCATGGTCAGCACGGCAGCCAATGGCAAGTGCGCCGATCGCCCGATTTTTGGAATTGCCCCGCGATGATTTCTAAGCCAGAACACTCGCTTAATTGAGATGAGACAAAGGGGGCATCGGTATGCGGAAGAAAATTGCATTGGCGGCGGTCGTTCCGGCGCTTGTTCTGGCATCGC
>JBGSSR010000209.1:0-12520 GCA_041736905.1 Sphingomonadaceae bacterium
GCGATGCAGCGGCACCGGCGCGCGATGGACGCGATGATTGTCGTGCTGCTCACCCATTTGGGGCGGCCGGGCGAGTTCGACTTTTCCGATCGCAGCTTCGTCGAGAAATTGCGTGGCCACGGCGAGACGATCTTCGCCGACCGCAGCGCATGGCACATCCCGCCCGCCGATACGTTATTCGTGCAAAGGAAGGTCAGCGGCACCGCGTTGCTAGCGATCAAAATGCGCGCGCGGATGCCGTTGAAGGACATGGTGGCGGAACGGTTGGGGGTGTCTATTGGGTGAGTGGACGGTGGGTTGGTTTCAATCCCAATCGCCATACGTCACATTGAATTTGAACGTGCCATTTTTATTGACCTCAAATCGATAGCCAGTCCATTTTTCTTGGCCATTTGCGGACATTTCATCGCGCACGTTCAGCAAAGCGTCAAAGACAAAATCCTCCCGTTCCTCATCCAAGAGCTTAGAATTTTTTACGCCGTCAGAATTTATACACGTTACGCTATGATCCATATATCTTTCGCTTAAATGTCCATCGATAGTAGCGCTTTCAAAATTCTCTCTGCAAACGGCCACAATTTCTTCTGCTATGATTTGAAAATTATCGACACTGTCCATTATTAAGCCTCCCACACAATATAGGCGTCATGCCACAAGCGCTCACGGACCCCCTTTCTACCACCCAAAACCCCACGGTCAAATCCCGCTTTCCCCCGCTCCCGTGTCCGTATCGCCGCGGACGTCAGCGCAGCCCCATCGCCCAACCGCACACCGCGCCAGACCCAAACGACTTAAGCCGTCAAAAACGGCTACCAACATTTAACAATTTGGGAGGAGTTGGGCGTGCCGTAACCAAAGAGGAGAAGGAGGTTACAATGGCACGCCCGGAGGTAATAAGCGACTTAAGTAATGTGCGGCCACTAAGGGGTGGACGAAAAGTGCCCGCCCACACCCTATGCGCCAATCGGCCGCGATAAAATACATGCCCTAAGGTGCAGCTTAATTTAAAAGCCCGCCTCAATCGCGATGCGGATGGCATCGGCGCTGGTCCGTACGTTTAGCGCGCGGAACACGGCGGTGCGGTGCATCTTTACCGTGCGCTCGTTCAAATCGAGATCATAAGCGATTTGTTTGTTCAGCTTCCCCGCCGCCATCGCGACCAGCACTTGTTTCTGCCGCGTGGTCAGTTGGTTGACCCTGGCCAGCGCGTCGGCTTGCCGCGATGGGTTGGGGCCAATGCCCTTCGCCGATGTCTCGGCGGCGACCTCAACCTGAGAGCCTAGGAAATATTCCAGCTCCCCCGCTGCGTCGAAAATCGGCGCAATCATCAATGCGTTGCGAAAGGGCGTGCCGTCCTTTTTGTAATTCAGGATTTCCGCCATCACCGGTTGCCGCGCGCGGATGCCATCGCGCAACATGGCGGTGAGCTCCGGCTCTGTCCCTGCGCCCACCAAGAACCGGCAATTGCGTCCGACGATTTCCTCGCGGCCAAAGCCGGTCAATTGAATAAAGGCGTCATTACACGCAACAATGGGATTATCGGGCAATCGGGGGTTGCTGACAACGGCGGCAATTGGGCTTGCTCGAATCATGTCTTCGGGATCCATATTCGACCAATAGCGCGAATACAGGGGATTATTCAATGCGCCATTGGTGCATGGCGGGATTGGCGCACTCTTAACCCGTTGTTTCACTTTTTTGGGTAAGTGAGATGACAACGCCATTGACACAGGGGCAGGCTTTCGCCATTGAGCCGCCTTCACGGCCTGTGGTGGGTTTGACCCGCCGCAACTCTGGATGGACAGGTGGCCGAGTGGTTAAAGGCAGCAGACTGTAAATCTGCCCGGTTTTCCGTACGCTGGTTCGAATCCAGCCCTGTCCACCAACTCCCCTTCCGGCGGCTTCCGCCGTCCTCCGAAACCAACTCAAAACCTTTACAATATAAGGACCTTAGGCTCTTATGTTGTCCGCGCCTTTCCGCCACTAGCCGGGAGCAAGTGGGGGTAAAATGGGGGTATCGAAATTAGCGATTGGGGGTATCGGATGTTGACGGACAAAGCGGTTCGCGCGGCTGCGGCCAAGGATAAAGCGTATAAATTGAACGATAGCGGCGGGCTGTATCTCCATGTGTCGCCCAAGGGGCATAAGAGCTGGCGCTTCAAATACCGTTTTGAGTCCAAAGAGCAGCTTTTGACCATCGGCAGCTACCCCGATGTTTCCTTGGCAGTGGCCCGCCAGCAGCGCGATGATGCACGTAAGAACCTGCGCGAGGGCCGCGACCCTCGCGTTCAGGCGAAGCGCGGGAGATTATTGGGTGACATTGGCGGTCAAAAATCTTTGGAGGTCATGGCCCGCGAATGGCATAAAACGCAGACGCCAAGATGGAAGCCGGTTCACGCCAATGATGTCATCACCAGCTTGGAACGCGATATATTTCCGGTGATTGGCTCTATGCCTATGGAAACAATTGACCAGCCTCTGTTGCTGTCCGTCCTGCGCAAAATTGAAAAACGCGGGGCGATTGAAACGGCGCGCCGGATTAATCAGAGAATCTCAGCCATCTATCGCTTTGCGCGGGCACAAGGCCTAAAAATGGAAAACCCTTCCGACGGCATCAATGATGCCTTAGCGCCTTTGCCGCCGTCCAAACGCTATCCCGCTCTGCTCAACCTCTCCGATATTCAAACCATGATAGCCGACATCGATATAGCCAGAGCCTCACCGATCACCAAGCTGGCATCCCGTTTCCTGGCGTTGACGGCGCAGCGCCCCGGAATGGTGAGACATTTAGAATGGGGCGAATTGCAAAACATCGATTGGGGCAATCCGGATGCTGATCTCACCGACGCCCGGTGGTGTGTTCTAGCGGCCAAAATGAAACAGGAATTGCGTTTGCGCAGTGATGAAACGTTCGACCATCTTGTCCCGTTGACACGCCAGGCCGTTGAAACGTTATGCGCGGTTCGCTGGCTGACTGGCACAGCGAAATATGTCTTTCCCAATGCGAGGAGCGGTATGGAGCCGGCCAGCGAAAATGCCATCGGCTATCTCTATAACCGCGAAGGCTATCGCGGTCGCCACGTCCCCCATGGTTGGCGGTCAAGCTTTTCAACGCTGATGAACGAATATGCCGAACGAACAGCAGGCGAAGATCCGCGTGTGCTGGGTGACCGCAAGATTATAGACTTGATGCTTGCCCACACTCCCTCTGGGCTTAGCCCCAGTGAACTTCGTTATAATCGCGCGTCTTATATGGACCGGCGTCGCCAACTGGCCACATTATGGGCCGATATGATTATGGAGGGCGCAATGCCTGTGGAGGGCTTTATTGACGGGCCACGAAGGTAAGCGCAATAACTTCAGCAGGACTAGGCGCCGCGCTGCGCCGCATGCTCCGCCACCCAGTCCGTAACCTCATGGCGATACCAGCGCGCTGAACTGCAGACGTTCACTTGTTTGGGGAAATTGCCTTCGGATATTTTCTTGTAAATCGTGGAGCTGCTCAGCGCCACCAATCGCTTTACCTCATCAAGTTTAATGAGGCCCTGCGCGAACGAGGATGGATTTTCAATTTGCATCGCCGAACTGCTAAGCGGTTGAGCGGATGGCCGGGCTGCTTCATTCTGCATCGCAAGGCCGCGCTTGGCCCGCAATTGCGGGTCTTCAATTGCATCGATTTGGCGGTCGGTTAACGGGCCTTCTGGCTTTTCTGTGACGAACCACGCATTGAATTGGTTGCTGTCGAGGAAGATTATATGCGTCGGCGGAGCAGATGCGTCTGTCCATTGTGCCAAGTTCAGTGCGCCGGTGGCAAACCGCATCGAAGCGTCATCAACTTCCCAATGGTCCGAAGGGATGGCCACCACTGAGCCGCCGCCGATTGGCCGAGCGAAGGTCGACAGTCGCCCACTCAAAAATAGCTGGGACAGCCTAACCGCCTGACCGAGTATCATCGTGCGCGTTTTGTCATTCTCACTATCATCACTTTGGGCCGCAAAAATGCCGGCAAACTCATAATGCGCGATGCCCAGTTTGACCAAGACAACGTCGGCAAACGCTGCCGTCAACGCGATGCGTCCGGAGGATTGTAGCGTTGGTTGGTGGTCATAAATGGACCAAGGCAAGGGAACGGTCATGGCGGAATGATACTCGTCGATGGCTTAATAAAGCGCAAACTTCGGTTTGCTGGAAACAAGTTATAATACAGTTATTTCCGATATGTTGATCTCAGAACCCTGCTACCCCGTCCACCCTTTTTGAGTTACGCAAGTTATTGATATTATCAAATTTTTGCTGCGATTAAAAAACTCGATGGCACCCCGTTGTGCCACCCTATGGAGGTCTTGTTTTGATAATGCGCTTTGCGGCTTCAAAATGCATGCGGTGATGTATTTTGCACAGGCCGATCGTCAGATTTATGCAAACGTCAATTGCCGATGCACGATGAGCGGCTGTTGCTATATTTACAGAATCAGCTCGTCTAACGCGATTGCGGTCGGACCGCTTTGTTGGACAGTGCCGACGGGCAGCTTTTAAATCATATGACGCTAAAGCGGCCATTGCTAAGCTTGAAACCTATGTCGTCCTCACTCGAGCTGAGCATCGAAATGTGAGTTGGCTGGGACTGGTGTCTGCTAGCTGCAAATAGCAGGCAGCGCGGCGGTAGCGCTGGCAATATTCCTCTGCAAACGGATGCCCCCCGCCCATAATTACCTTTCAAGAAGTGCAGACGGGGTCGCTTCGGTCAAGGTTGCTGCCGAGTTTGCCGTCGCGACGTTGGGGTGATACGGTGTCCGCCTCTGCGCTTTTTATATGGTTTAGCTAGCGCGGAACGACCGTAGGCCCAACTCCACACATGGCCGCTAGACACTACAAACCCCAGCTAAAGCGTTCCAAATCAGCAGCGGCCTTAAATGCGCGTTGTTGCTAAGAACCGTTGGCGGTCCTCCCCGATTTTGCGCTTGACCTCTTCCAAAGCTGAACTTTCCGTTGCAGCCAGCATGGATTCAAAAAGGCGGTGAAAATGGTCGCGCATAGCCGACCTTGCTGCGGAAGGATCGCGGCGGCTTAATGCGTGCAGTATTTCCGCATGTTCATTCGTGCGAGCCTCACCGTCCTTCGTGCAAACGCTAGCGTATACGCTGCGCACTTTGGGCAGTTCATTGCGAATGCGCCACAAGGTATTGACGGTGTATTCAATCACTGGATTGCCAGACATGCGGGCAATGGCCAGATGAAATTGCCGGTCAATATCATCTCCTTCGTCAACGCCGTTCGGCTTGGTCGTTGCCATTGAATCGATAAGACCTTGAAGTTCGTTGATTTGCTCATCGGTCACTTGCGCGGCAGCTAAGGCTGCGGCTTCTGCCTCAATAACCGCCCTCGCTGCGGTCAGTTCAAAGGCCGTGACTTGGGGCAAGGCATCTGGCGTGCCATCTGTGCCGTATTGGACATAGGCACCCGATCCCGTTTTTATGATAATATGCCCTAATGCTTCCAGCGCGATTTCGGCTTCGCGAATAGTGACACGGCTGACATCGAAACGCTCCGCAAGCTCGCGCTCGCCGGGCAAACGTGTTCCGGGTGGGAAAATCCCAGCATCAATCAGAGAAATGATTTCCGAAACAATCGATTGATATAGACGCTGCTTAGCCATATTTGCCTTCAATATATTTGTCCTACCAATCATACATACCAAACCACGGCTCTTACGCAATCCTCAAATTCTGTTTGATATATAAGCGCTAGGGCCGATCATTGACTAATGACCGGCCCGCACTGCATCTTCAGAATTTCACCCTTACGCCCGCAAAATATCTAGGGCCGTAAACCAGGTTTTGCGACAAATCGCCATATGTTGGCCGGAAATCGGTGCGCGGTTCGTTGAATAGGTTAATCCCCTCCAAAGAAAAGCGAACGTTATCTGTCAGCTTGTATGAAATACGCGCCTCAAAAACGCCCGAACCATCCGTGTAACGCAGGCGCCCGCCTGAATCTCCGACGAATGCTTGGTAATAGCTACTGCGATATTTGTATACGCCCTGAATATCTAGGTCACCAATTTGGTAATATATCTGCGCGGACAGCACGTGTTTGGAAAGACCGAACAAATTAGCGGGAGGAACAAGGGCATCACTATATACAACCGAACCATCCGATTGCACTGTACCAACCGAACCAAGCAAGCCATCCTGATTTTCGAAATTGGATTTGGCGTAGTTATAACTCAATTTGAACCCCAAGCCATCCAATGGTGCTGGCAACCAACTTAACCGATGCGCTGCGGTCAATTCAAATCCGTAAATCTCACTCGTCTTATCGGTGGTTTGTTGTGTGACCACCAAAGCATCAAAGGCTTGTCCGTTAACGGTAAAGGTCTCAATTTGGCCAACTGGTTCGAACCCGCCATTGAAGCGCTTGTAATAGAGACCACCTGCGAGAATTGTATCAGGATTGGGATACCATTCCAACGCAAGATCAGCGTTCCACGACATCAAAGGTGCCAAACGGGGGTTTCCATCTGCCGTAGCAGAGCCGACGATTTCCGAAATCGACGTTGCATCAGTGTCCGTGACGGCGCTGAAATTGCGTCCATAGCCTAATGAGGAAGGATCAGGCCGCGACAAAGCACGGAACACAGCAAACCGCCCCTGCAAACTATCCGAAAAATCGGTCACAAGGTTAAAACTGGGCAAAAATTCTGTATATGAATTTTTGTCGCTAACCGCGACCAATGAAGCGTTATTGACCGAGATGGTAAAACCACCGCCGGTATTAGCTGTTGCGGTTAATTCGCCAATGAACCCTGTGGAATTGACAGTTGTTTTGACAACCCGAACCCCAATGTTACCGCGAACAGGTAATGTGCCCAAATCGCCATCAAAATTCGCTTGAACATAAGCAGCCCATGTCTTTTCGTTCACATCGTTGTTTGAAATCGAATCGAAATTACCATCGGGGTAAATCGGCACGCCGTTTTCATCGAATGCAACGCCACGCGGGTCTATAGCCTCCATTGTTTGCACCAAGCAAAGAGCATCGAATGTTGCATATGTGTTTGACGTACCGATCACGTTACCCGCCGCGTCAACATTGGTGATTAGCGCGTTTCCGCCTGAAACCGAGGACAAAAACCCGCTTTCGGGAAAACTGGTCCGGCATTGTTGGTTTGCAGCCGCCAGCGCTGCGTTCGAATAGGTCACCTCTTGGCGGCTGGAACCGACCAACCCACCAGGCGTATCGCGATAAATCAAATCCTGATATCGAAAGCCACCCTCAAATGAGGAGAAGAACCCGTCAGTGGTATATTCAAAATCCCCACGCGCGCCGAAAATGGAATTATACCGGTTTTGAGAGAGCGTTACTCGGGTCCGTGCATTGTCGGCGAAAAGATCATAGTCGTTGACGTCAACATTCTGCACGACAACGTTAAATGTTTGCGACCCATTTTGCCGGATCAAATTAGCCCATTCCACGCGGTCATTTTGCGCAGAACCATCGCTTTCGACCGCCACCGGATATTGATTGGTATTGCCAAAAATATCGATACCATTTTGAAGGCGCATACGTACCTGCACCGATTCCTCGGTCCGCTTGGTTTGCGAATAGGACACGTCACCCGATAGTTTCAAACGGTCGGTTACTTGATATTCAAGCGCAATGCCGCCGCCATAATAGCGCTCCGCACGCTCGGCATATTCGCTATTAGTTTCAAGCGCGGTTTCGCCGGTGAATTGTTGCAGCGCTCCATAGTCGCCCACAAGCAAATCATAATCCAAACGGGATGACAACGGGTCGTTGGCATCATCAATGCGAAGGCCTTCGGAGAAGACAAGATCGTTACGGCGCTCTTTGAAAACGCGGTCGGAATATTGGAAATCAAAGGTTGCTTTGAAATCCGCATTCGGCGCCAACTCCAAAGTCCCGAAAAAAGAGTCGCGCTTATCTTCAGTAATGTTTTGGCGGTAGGTGTAGCTATTTCGGCCCGTCACAAAATCTTCTGTTCCCGCGACGGCTGGCCTAGAACTCCCGGTGGTGCAATTGGCATCATCCCCGACACCGGCGGTGGTGCTTGTGGGGTCATTGCGGCAATAGTTAACGGTATCGCTAACCCGCGCTTCTTGCTCGGGATTGGTGGTGTGGTTGCGCGAGTAACCAAGGGAAATGCCAACTTGACCATCGCCCAAGTCAAATTGATCAATATAGCTAACAGTGCCGCGATACCCAATGTCTTGAAACCGCTGGTCTTTGGCGATGTCAAAGTTTTGCGGGTTATAACTGCCCTTTAGTTCAGCTTGAAAGCGCCGCTTGCCGAAGTCGAGCGGACTGACAGAATCCAAGACAATCTGCCCAGCCACGCCGCCCTCAATCATGTTAGCGGATTGGGTTTTGTAGATACCAACCTTGTTAAACAATTCAGAAGGAAACTGGCTGAAATTGACCGAACGATCGCCGCTGCCATTTGAAGCGGCACGTCCATTGACGACGGTGGATCCCAAATAAGGGCCAAGGCCACGGATCGAAATCTCGGTTGCGCCGCCCTGTTCACGGTGCGAGGATGCGCCGGTAAGGGTTTCCAGAGCTTCACCAATTGATAGGGCGGGCAAATCACCGATCTCGTCTGCGGAGAGCGCGTCAAACACCTGCGTCGATTGTTGCTTTTCGTCGATGGAGCCCTGAATCGTTGCGCGGATGCCCTCTACTACGATGCCCCCATCGTCTATACCGTCCTGCGCTTTCTGCGCGTGGGCTGTTGTAGCCATTAGCGCGGCGCAGGCGACACCGCTCATCAAGCTGAAACGTATGGCGCTGCCCAAGATGTGGCGCGAATATAACGGACGAACTGTCATGAATTCCTCTCCCTCAAAAATCTTGAAACCGATTCTTATTGCCATATCGTGCATTATATTAGGACCAATCGTCAACCATTTGGCCTGCGCATAAGGTCAATAAATTGTGTTTAAGGCCGAATATGTGGCGAAAATATCGCGAACTGGTTTGCTCAGAGCATCATTGTCTGCCGAACCCTTGGAGGCAATGCTACAAATTTTCGGCAAATTCCAAATTTTTGGAATTAATGGTATGCGAAATTGGATTACCAATATGTGCCAAATTGTTTTGAGGATTCCAAATTCTAAGCCTGTTGCAAATTAATTGCTCCAAAATGGCCAAGCGTTTTGGCCGCCAACGCTTGACCGGCCGCGCAACAATCGGTCCCTGATCCACCTTGCATGCGCGCGATGAGGTAGCCGGCATTAAACGCATCCCCGGCTCCGCTAGAATCCACCACGTCAACCTTTCCGGTGGGGTATTGAAGCACTGCACCGTCACCTATGGAAAGAACGCAGCCCATTTCACCTGCCTTTACCGCGACTTCTTCACATCCAGCGGCGCGCCACCGAAGGGCGATGGCTTGGTCGCTTTCATTCTGCCCATAAAGGTGAATCTCATCGACGTTTGTGGGTAAGCCGATGGTTGCGAGGCGCATGGATTGGGCCGATACTGCACGCGCCATCGCTAAGTCCCGCCAGAGCAATGGGCGGAAATTGCTATCATAGGCTACTATTTGACCCGCGTCCTTTTGCGTGTGAGCCAAATTAAAAAGCAGTTCTCGCCCCACTTCCCCGATAATGGCCGACGTGATGAGGCTATAATAAAGCAGATCAGCCGATCGGGCCGCATTCAAAACGGCGGCCATGCCGGGAAGTGCGAACATATCCCGCGCCGCGGACTGATCGCGCCAATAGAGGAAGCTGCGCTCTCCCTTTTCATCCAAATGAATGGCATAAATCCCAGGCGATCGCGTGGGGTGACGCAAGACATAGCGTGTATCTATGCCTTCCTTCGACCATTCCCGAACCAAGGCGTCGCTAATCGCATCGGTTCCAACCGCCGTTACATAGGCGACATCAATGCCAGCACGCGCCATGTGGATGGCCGTGTTTAATGTGTCGCCGCCATAACGCAGGCCTGTGCCGCCATGATGGTGATATTCCAACATGGCCTCGCCAAATATAAACACTGTCATAAAGCGCGCCTATTAGGAAAAGAACATACCGCCGTTGATGTCGATATTGGCTCCTGTGACAAAACTCATATCATCACTGACCAAGGCAGCGACCGTGCGGGCCACCTCTGCTGAATTGCCCTGACGGCGCAGCGGCGTGTTAGCGGCGACAGTTGCCCGCACCTCGTCTTTTGTAAATGTGTCGTGGAATGTCGTCGCAATCATGCCCGGGCATAGGGAGTTTACGCGGATTCCCTTTGGCCCCAATTCTTTTGCCATAGCGCGGGTGAAGGTCATCACCGCGCCCTTGGACGTACCATAAGCGGCCGCTCCTGGACCACCACCATCGCGTCCTGCCTGTGATGCGAAGTTTACGATGGCGCTACCTTGCGGCATATGGGGCACGACCGCCTGTGTCATCATGAACGTTGATGTGACATTCAATTGCATAACGTGGTTGAAAAAGGCCTCGTCCATCTCTGCCAACGGTTTGCGTGCCACCATGCCACCGGTAACATTGACCAAAATGTGAATGGCGTCACCAAATGCTGACTGCGCCTCAGTAACCAAGCGATTGACGTCTTCTTGCTTCGTGACATCGGCCTTAACCAAAATGGCTTTACCGCCCGCCTTAGTAATGGCGTTCAGTGTGGATTGACCATCGGCTTCGTTATTGCAGTAATTGATGACGACATTGGCCCCTTCAGCGGCCAAGGTTTCACAGACGGCACGCCCGATGTCGCGGCTCCCGCCCGTCACAATGGCAGTTTTTCCTGCTAATTTTGTCATTATAAGTCCTTCAATTTGGATTGGTGTCAGAAAGTCTGTGGTTTCAGGGGCTTAATCTGCGGGCATAGCGCAAGCACCGAGACAGCGGTCAGCACTGCCAAAGCCGTTCCAACGATAAAGGCCGGAACATAAGAAGTTTCGGTGATCATCGGGATGACGGCGGTAAAAGCGACAACCGATAACTTGGCGGCTGTTCCCGCGAAGCCGGCAAGAGTCCCAATCGATTGGCCTGCGTAAAAATCACTGGGCAGCGTTTGAATATTTCCAACGGCCGTTTGGAAACCGAATAGAATAACCGCCATAATGACGACAGCTACAATCGGCGGCGAAGTTATCGTGTTGATGAGCGCGACTAAGGCCAAAATCATAATAACGCAGCCTAAAGTGATGATCGCCTTTCTTGTCTTATTGACGCTCCATCCAGCAGCAATGCGGTTCCCCGCTAGCAATCCGCCAAACCACGCACCACAGGCAGCGCCCAGATAGGGCATCCATCCAATTTCCGCCGTCTCTTTGATGCTCAGGCCATAGGTTTCAGCTAAGAAAAGCGGCAACCATACAACGAACAACCACCAAATTGGGTCGATAAAGGCGCTGGCTAAAATGACGCCCCAGCTTTCTTTTTGGCGCAGAATTTCGCCCGTTGAAGGTGCATATTCGGCTTTTTCCTGGGTGGTTTCATCGCGTTGGCCGGTTAGGATATAGGCGCGTTCTTGCTCACTAATCCATGGGTGCGTTTCCGGACCACTTTTATAAATTATCAGCCACGGCACCAACCAAAGGAAGCCCAAGGCACCAATAGCAATGAATGTTACTTGCCATGATTCAAACCACACGAACAAAAATCCGACAACCGGTATACCCAAGATACCGCCAATCGCCGCGCCGGAATTGAAAATCCCTTGTGCCAATGCGCGCTCCCTAATCGGGAACCATTCGCCATTTGCCTTTGTCGCACCGGGCCAGTTTCCGGCCTCCGATGCGCCTAACAGCAAGCGGAAGAAGGCAAAGCTCTTTACCCCAATCGCAAAGGCGTGAAGCATGGTAGCAGCAGACCACACAACGATGGACAGGACAAATCCCAACCGCACGCCGATCCAATCAAATATCTTCCCGAATATCGATTGCCCAAAGGCATAAGCGAATGTGAACGCGATGGTGATATTGGCCAGATCTTGTTTATCCAATTCAAGGTCTTCGGAAATTTCTGGCCACAAAACGCTCAAAGCGGTCCGGTCGATATAATTGATGATGGTTGCAACCGCGACCAATACGACAATGTACCACCGCAGATTGCCTGTTTTTCCCGTCGTCATTATTGCTTACTCCCGTTAGAAGCAGACAAAACGATATGAGCGGCGGGGCCGGTCCATTTATGGGTTTTGCCGTCAATCTGAATAGAATTTGTTTGGCCGGCAGTGGTATCGTGCGCTGACAAAACGGCGATTCGTGCACCCCCACGTGTTTCGATAATCATTACATCCATGCCATCGCGGCTTTGCGCGGATATGGAGCGAATTTGGCTCTCACTTGCCGACACTTGCTCAGTGGCGCTATCATAGCGCCCGTGGCTTTCCAGCACTCCTGCAAACAAAACGGGGCCGGACCCATTGGCCCGCTGCAAAATCATCGGTTCACGGCGAAGGTTGAAGTCTGGGTCATTGGCGCCGGTTTCCGCCAATACAAGTTGCGACCCTGGTAAGGGCACCCAACGCCAGGTGTAAA
>JBGSSR010000212.1:0-13857 GCA_041736905.1 Sphingomonadaceae bacterium
CGATCCGGCGCGCGGCGGCGTGCCATCCTCGCCCAGCAATTCGGGGGCCATGGCAAGGCCGAACGCGACGGTTTTACCCGACCCAGTTTGCGCGGAAACGACCAGATCGCGGCCCGCGGCCTCATCTTCTAAAACGGCGGCCTGAACAGGCGTAGGATCGGCATAACCACGGGTGGCCAGCGCCTCGGACAGAAGCGCGAAAGGGGTGTTAAAGGTCATAATCTCTATGGCTTAAAGGAAAACGGTGCGGCAAGAGGCGGCACCGTCGGCGGGAAAAGGCCCGCGCGTTGCGGTTCCCTTAGCCGTTTATGCCGCGTTGCACAATAGTGTTAGAGCAAGGGTTGCCGTCGTTATGCGTCGATGGTTTCCAATATCTCACTCACCTGCATCCATTCGGCTTCGGCGGCGGCGAGTTTCTTGGCCACATCGGCGCGATGCTTGGCCAGTTGATCGGGCGTCATATTGGCCAGCATTTGCGGCGCACCGGTTGTGTCCAGCATCGCCGCCTCAATCGCCTCCATCTGCTTGGTCAATTTGTCCAAGGTTTTTTCGGCATTGAAAACACGTTTTTGCATCGCCTGCGCCTCGGGCGATGCCTTCTTCTTTTCCTTCTTGCCCTCTGCCTGACCCGCGGTATTTTTATCGCTTGGGTCTTTGGCCAGCACGAAGGCGATGTAATCGTCAATCGAACCGTCGAAATCCTTCGCCGTTCCTTGGTCCACCAGCACCAACCGGTCGGCGGTCATTTCCAACATGTGGCGATCATGACTGACGATAACGACGGCACCGGAATAATCGTTCAACGCCTGTATTAACGCTTCGCGCGCATCGACGTCCAAGTGGTTGGTCGGCTCATCGAGGATCAGCATATGCGGCGCATCGCGGGTAATCAGCGCCAGCGCCAGCCGCGCGCGCTCGCCACCGGACAGCTTGCCGACCTCGGTCGTTGCCTTCCCGCCGGAAAACCCAAAACGCCCCAATTGCGCACGCACCGCACCCTGCGTTGCACCCTTCATCAATTGCGTCATGTGTTGCAACGGCGTTTCGTCGCGGTCCAATTCCTCAACCTGATATTGCGTGAAGTAACCGACGCGCATTTTGCCCGATGCGTTCATCGCACCACACATCGGCGTCAATTGCGCCGCGAGCAGGCGGGCCAGCGTCGTCTTACCATTGCCGTTGCGCCCCAACAACGCGATGCGATCATCCGGGTCGAGCCGCAGGTTGAGGCGGCTCAAAATCGGGGTTTCGGTGTAGCCCACGGACGCCAAATCCAGCGTAATCAGCGGCGGGCGCAATTCGTCGGGATCGGGAAAATCGAAGCTCAATGAGGGATCATCGATCATCTCCGCAATCGGCTGCATCTTGGCGAGCGCCTTCGCCCGCGATTGCGCCTGTTTCGCGGTGGAGGCACGGGCGGAGTTTTTCGCAACGTATTCCTGCAACCGTTCACGCTGCATCTGTTGCTTTTCACGGGCGCTGGCCAATTGCGCCTGCCGTTCGGCCCGTTGCCGTTCAAACGCATCGTATCCGCCGGGGTAAAGCGTCAACTTGCCGCCGGTTAGGTGGAGGATTGTATCCACCACATTGTTCAGAAAATCGCGCTCGTGGCTGACCAAAATGATGGTGGCGGGGTAGGATTTCAGGAAATCCTCCAACCACATGACGGCCTCTAAATCCAAGTGGTTCGATGGCTCGTCTAGCAGCAGGCAATCGGGTTGCGAAAACAGCAGCGCGGCGAGAGCCACGCGCATCCGCCAACCGCCGGAAAAGCTTTCCAATGGGGCGTGTTGCGCCGCCTCATCGAAGCCCAAACCCACCAAAATCCGCGCTGCACGCGATGGCGCGCTGTGTGCGTCGATGGCGATCAGACGTTCGTGAATCTCACCCAAATGGTGCGGATCGGCGCAGTTTTCGCTCTCATGCATAAGCGCGGCGCGTTCCACATCGGCGGCCAGCACGGTTTCAAATGGGGTGGCATCCCCGCCCGGAGCCTCCTGCGCAATATAGCCAAGCCGCGCGCCCTTTGGCATCGATACCGTGCCGCTGTCCGCCTCCAACATCCCCGCAATCACGCGCACCAAAGTGGACTTGCCCGCGCCATTGCGCCCGATCAGGCCAATGCGGCCCCCCGGCGGCAGTTTCGCGGTGGCATCGTCGATAATCGTCCGCCCGCCAAGGCGCACCGTAATGTTGGAGAGGTTCAGCATGGCCGCGCGCCTAGCAGGTTGTGCGCCGCAACAAAAGGGTGAAACGCACCCGCCCAGCTACCCGAATGCTGTGCTTTCCTTCAAGGTTTGATAGGCCGCAACAACCTTCCCTAACGCCGCCTCATGCCGCCGGTCGCCACCGTTGCGATCGGGGTGGTAGAGGCGCAGTTTCTCCGAATAGGCACGGCGAATGGCGCGGCGGTCGGCGTCCGCCTCCAACCCCAAAGTTTTGAGCGCGGCCGTTTCACCCTTATTCAGCACTGCACCCTTTGGCGTGGTTGGCGGGGCAGAAAACGGCCGATAGCGTGCGGTTATCGCCTCCAAAGGGTCGGCGAAGTCGGACCAGCGGGGCGGCGGGCTTTCACCCTGCCCTTCCCAAACGGTGCGCTGTCGCCAGCCAGCGGCGGGGTGTTGTTCGGCATAAATCTGTTCGGTATCCATGCCGTCGAAATAATTATAGCCCGCGTTAAATTCTCGCACATGGTCAAGGCACAGATAATGCCATTGCGGCGGCCCATCGGCGGAGGCGGGGCCAGCGGGTGCACGAAATTCGCCTGCCCCGCCGCATCCGGCGCGCGCGCAAGCAGTGGAGCCATCGCCCACCGCGCCATGGAACCGCCGCCTATTCGCCCTGCCCTCACCGTCAAAATTCACGCCTTCATCCTGCCTTTTACCTTTCGCACAATCGCCCTATATAGGGGGCATGAGCACGAAAGCAAAAGGGCCAATTGAGGCCGAAATCATCACGCGGCTAACCGCTGCCTTATCTCCCACACGCCTTGTCGTATCGAACGACAGCGCCAGCCACAGCGGCCATATGGGCGATGATGGCAGCGGCGAATCGCACTTTTCGGTGGAGATCGAAAGCGCGGTGTTTGCGGGTTTGAACCGCGTCGCACGGCAACGAGCGGTCAACGCGGCACTGGGCGATTTGCTGACCAGCGGGCGGGTGCATGCGCTCGCAATTAACGCAAAGGCACTCAGCGAATGACGATGATCCTAACCCCCGTCACCCATGACATCGGCGCGTTCGAGGTCCGCCGCACGCTGCCCGCAAAGGGTCGAACCATGGTCGGGCCGTTCATTTTCGTCGATCAATTCGGCCCCGCTCAGTTTGACCTGGGCACCGGCATGGATGTGCGCCCGCATCCACATATCAATTTGGCCACCGTCACCTACCTGTTCGACGGGGCGATTGAGCATCGCGATAGCCTTGGCACCCATGCCGTTATCGAACCCGGCGCGCTGAACCTGATGACGGCGGGCAAAGGCATTGTGCATTCCGAACGCTCCCCCGCCGCCGAACGCGCACAGGATGGCACCGGCTATGATGGCCGCATTTCGGGGATGCAGACATGGCTCGCTCTGCCCGATGGCAAGGAAGAAATTGACCCTGCGTTTGAGCATATCGCCGCCGACGCGTTACCCTTGGTCGAGGATGGGCAGGCATCGGCGCGGATCATCATGGGCAGCCTTTGGGGTGCCACCGCGCCAACGACGCAGCATAGTCCCACGATTTACGCAGACCTCTTACTCCGCCAAGGGGCCAGCGTGCCGATCGACGCCGACGCGGGCGAGGAGCGCGGGTTGATACTGGCTCTGGGTGAGGCGGAATTGGATGGCATCGCGATGCTTCCGCATTGCCTCTATGTTCTGGAACCGGGCCAAATTGTGCGCCTTAAAGCCACGGCGGAAGCGCGCGTCATGTTGCTCGGCGGTGAAGGGTTCCGCACCAAACGGCACGCATGGTGGAACTTCGTCTCGTCCAGCCGCGACCGGATTAATCAAGCAAAAGATGACTGGCGAAATGGCCGGTTTCCGTTGGTCCCCGGCGATGAGGCGGAGCATATCCCCCTGCCCGACGGCAAGCCACTGACCAACAGCGACGGTTAAACCTCGCACAAAATACTGACGAGCATCATGACGCTTGCCAATTCGAAATTGTTTGCGCTAACATAACGCAAAATAGAAGATTGGAGAGGCGGAATGGTTCGCAAAATTGTGCGCAATGCTGCATCGGGCGCGGCTATTTTGGCCGTCATAGCCGGATTGTCCGCTTGTCAAAGCCCAAATACAGCACGGCCGGCCAGTGATGGTGGCAAAATGATCCATGATACAGCACCACCCACCGACATTCCCGACACTTTGCAACGGCCCGCAATTCTTGTCTTTTCAAAAACCAATGGCTATCGCCACGTCGACGCGATACCCGCCGCGACCAAAATGTTTGATGAGATCGCCGCGAAGAATGGCTGGAGCGTCTATTACACCGAAAACGGCGCAACGTTTTCGCCAGAAATCCTCGCCAAGTTCGATGTGATTGTGTTTAGCAACGCCAGTGGAAACCTTTTTACTGAGGATCAACGAGCGGCCTTTCAGATGTTCTTGGAAAACGGCGGCGGCTTCCTGGGCATCCATGCGGCGGGCGACAACTCACATACCGATTGGGGTTGGTATATGACTGACATCATCGGAACGACGTTCACGGGACACCCGATGGAGCCACAATTCCAGCAGGCAACGGTCCGGATCGAGGACAACACCAACCCCGCAATGGCGCACCTTCCCGATGCTTGGTCGCGCACCGATGAATGGTACAGCTTCGACAAAAGCCCGCGCCAAGAAGGCGTCAATATCATCGCGACGTTGGATGAGAGCACCTACGACCCCGGCGAATTTCACGGCACTAAATTGCCGATGGGTGCGGACCATCCCATCATTTGGAACCGCTGCGCAGGCGCAGGGCGCGTATTCTATACAGCGCTTGGCCATACGGCGGCATCTTATAGCGAGCCGGAAAATGTGCAATTGCTGACCGGCGCATTGGAATGGACCATGCGGTTGAAGGGCGACGGATGCAGTCCGAACGCTTTGACCACTCCCGCACCATAAACTAGCTATGGGCCGCACGGTGGTCCAACTATCGATAGTATGAATTGGTCGCTCAAGGGCCGCCACAGTATGACGAATTAAAATAAAATTTGTGGGAGACGGCGCGATGGAAGCCAAGACGTATAACAATAAGGCGCTGTTCTGGATTTGCGTCCTCGCGCTGTTTACCGCCGCCTTGGCCAATGCCATACGTGCGGGTGCGGCGGGCGCGATTAAGGCAGCGTTGCTTGACCCCATTGATGAGGCGCACTCGGGCGAGATGATAGGCGCCGTTTTGGGGAACAGTTTCCTTGGCTTCGCATTGAGCCTCCTCATTATCAGCCCGTTACTCGATCGGTTCGGGGCGAAGAAGGTGGTGCTTTTCGCCTCCGCCTGCTTTGTCCTTGGACCCGTCCTTGCCCTGCTCGCGGGCAGCGCGGGAAGCAATGTTTACGTCCTGCTCAACCTTGCCATGGTCATTTGGGGTTTCGGCTGGGGTGCGACCGAGGCGTCGATTAACCCCGTGACCGCAACGCTGTATCCCAATGATAAGACAGGGCGGTTGAACACGCTGCACGCATGGTGGCCCGCCGGGATCGTGGTCGGTGGATTGCTGTCGGTGTTGTTTTTCAACACGTTAAATCTGGATTGGCAAGTGCTGGTCGCATTGCCCATCATCCCCGGCCTGATCACCGGCCTTTGGGCCTTGAAACATGAGTTCCCACCGACCGAAAGCACGGCGGCGGGCGTGTCGTTCAATGAGATGATGGCTGAACCCTTCAAACGCCCCGGTTTCTGGATTTTCTTCATCATCATGTTCCTGACGGCATCTGCCGAGTTGGCCCCCGGTGCATGGGTTGATGTGGCGCTGACCAATACGGTGGGGATGAGCGGTATTCTTGTGCTGGTCTATGTATCCGCCATCATGTTCATCATGCGGCATTTTGCGGGTGCGTTGGACAAGAAATTCTCCGACATGGGTTTGCTAATGATGTGCACCGTGCCCGCCGCGATTGGATTGTGGTTGCTCAGCACCGCCAACTCGCCGTTGACCGCGATTGTGGCGGCGACTTTGTGGGCGATTGGCGTGTGCTTCATGTGGCCGACGATGCTGGCCGCGATTTCGCGCCGTTATCCGAAGAGCGGACCATGGGGAATTGGCCTGATCGGTTTTGCCGGCGCGATGGCAATTTACTTTGTCCTGCCGCAATTGGGGAAGATTTACGACACCGCGAAGTTGGAAAAAGCGGGCGGCGCAGATGGATTTGCCGCGATGACCGCTGGCTCGCCGGAGATGCAAACCGCGTTGGCCTATGCCGCCGAGGTATCGTTCAAATTCGTGGCCGGAATCCCCGTCATCCTGTTCTTCATCTTCGGCGCGATGTGGTTGTTTGAACGCGGAAAGAAAGCCTAAACCCATGAAAATCGGGATGAACCTATTGCTGTGGACCGGCCATGTTACTGAAGAACACGTGCCCATCCTGCGTGCGTTGAAGGTCACTGGTTTTGACGGGGTGGAGGTGCCGATTTTCGATCCTTCCGATGTCGCCCATTACGCATGGCTGGGCGGAGTACTCGACGACATTGGGTTGGAGCGGACCTGCGTTGCGCTGATCCCCGATGAGGCACATTCACCCATTTCCGCCGATGCCACTTCGCGCGCGGGTGCGGTTGCGCACCTCACGCAAGTCATCGCCTGCGCCAAGGCCTTGGGCGCGACCCATTTAGGTGGACCTTGGTTCCAACCCTTGGGCGTGTTCAGCGGCGACATGCCGACGGAAACCGAACTTTCCCGCTGCGCCGATGTGCACCGGCAGATTATGCCGTTGATGCGTGCTGCCGGTATCACCGCAGCGTTGGAGCCATTGAACCGTTTTGAGGCGCATTTGCTCAACACGATGGAGCAAAGCATCGCCTATTCGGACCGGATGAATGAGGACGGCTTTGGCATCCTCTATGACACATTCCACGCGAATATAGAGGAACGCGACCCGATTGCCGCGCTGCACGCCATCCATGCGTCGGGGCATTTGACTCATGTGCATATCAGCGAAAATGATCGCGGTGTCCCCGGCACCGGCCATGCCAAAATACGCGAGGCGATTCATGCCTTAAAGGCGCTGAATTACGATGGCTGGCTCACCATTGAAGCATTCGGGCGCGGCCTGCCCGAACTCGCCGCGGCAACCCGCGTTTGGCGTGATCTGCATGACAGCCCAGATCAAGTTTATACTGAAGGATTCCGCTACATCCAGCAATGTCTTGATAAAGCGGCGTAAGGAGAGAAAAATGTCTGATATTATGCACATGGACCGGCGCAGCTTATTGCAAAGCGCCTTTGCGTTAGTGGGTGCAAGCGTGGCTCTGTCCGCCTGCGATTTCGGAAGTTTGGGGTCAAAGGGGACCTTCACCTTTGACGACAAACAACGCGCCTTAGTGAGTGCCATTGCCGATACCTTCGTTCCCAAAACCGATACGCCCGGCGCGGTGGAGGCGGGCGTTCCGAAAGCATTCGAGGGCCTTTTGTCCAATTGGGCCAAGCCGGAAACGAAAGACCAGCTGCTCGCGGCCATCGACAAAATAGACGCCGACGCAAAAGCGAAGGGCAAAGGCTTTGCCGGCATGACGCCGCAGGAACGGTTGGCATTCCTAACCCCCTATGATGTGGCCGCGTTGAAAATTGATGAGAAGGCACCCAAGCTGTCTGGCCTCGCCGCGATGTTTGCGGGGCCTGCCTATATGGACCCCGGTTACGGCAAATTGAAAAGCCTGCTTGTCTCGCTCTATTACACCAGCGAAATCGGGCTGACCCAAGAATTGCCGTATAATCATAACCCCGGCAAATATGTGCCCTCCATCCCTATCACCGCCGATACCCGCCCCGCTTCCGGCGGTATGTTCTGATTTTTCAAGGAATTAACTATGTCACAATTTGACGCCATTGTTATTGGTTCGGGGATGAGCGGCGGGATTGCCGCCAAGGAACTGTGCGAGCGCGGGCTAAAAGTATTGGTCCTCGAACGCGGCAAGAAAGTCGAGCACGGCACCGATTATAAAGATCAACTGCAACCTTGGGAAATCCCCAACAGCAATATGATTGCCGAGGAGGAGTTGGAAAAACACTATGCCGTGCAACGCCAATGCTATGCCGTAAATGAGGCGACCAAGCAGTTTTGGGTGAAGGACGACGAAAACCCTTACACCACGCCGGAAGAAAAGCCGTTCACGTGGATTCGCGGCAACCATTTGGGCGGTCGGTCAATCATGTGGGGACGGCAATCCTACCGCCTGTCGCCAATGGATTTTGAAGCCAATGCGAAGGACGGCCACGGCGCCGATTGGCCCATCCGCTATGAGGATTTGGCCCCGTGGTATTCCCATGTCGAAAAATTCATCGGCGTAGCGGGGACGAAAGAGGGCTTGGAGCAATTGCCCGATGGTGAGTTCATCCCCGGTTGGGAAATGAACGACATGGAAAAAATCTTCAAATCGAAGGTCGAAAGCACTTTTTCAACGCGCAAAGTCATTATCGGTCGCAACGCCAACCTGTCAGTGGCGCAACCCCATCATCAGGAATTGGGCCGTGGTGACTGCCAGAACCGCTCGATTTGTGAACGCGGATGTACGTATGGCGCGAATTACAGCAGCCTGTCGGGCGCGCTACCTGCAGCCGAAAAGACCGGCAACATGACCATTGTCACCGATGCGGTCGTGCACAGCCTGGTTTATGATGCCAAAACCAATCGCGTCACAGGCGTCAGAGTCATCGATGCCAATACCAAGGAAGGCAAAACGTACGAGGCGAAGATTTTCTTCTCCTGCGCCTCTACCTTTGGAACCGCGCAGATTTTGCTGAACTCCAAATCTGAAACGTTCAAGAACGGCCTTGCGAACTCATCCGACATGGTGGGCCGCAACATTATGGACCACCTATATGCGCTCAGCACGGTGGGTATTTTCCCCGAAGGCCCGAACACGACCTATGACGGACGGCGACCAACGGGGATTTATATCCCGCGTTTCCGTAACTTCAACGAGGAGTCGGATGGCTATGTTCGCGGTTACGGCTATCAAGGGGGCGCCATGCGTCCCGGTTGGAAACAGGCCGCGCTGAGCAAACCCGGTCTTGGGGAAGAACTCAAAAACCGTACGCGCCAGATTGGCCCATGGATGATGTTCATCTCCGGCTTTGGCGAGATGCTGCCCAATCCCAATAACCGCATGACGTTGACCGATAAGCTGGATTCTTACGGCCTACCAATCATGAACATCGAGGCTGCAATGGGTCCGAATGAAGCGGCAATGACCAAGCAAATTCTGGCCGATGGTAAGGCCATGGTTGAGGCAGCCGGCGGCATGGTGGTTAGCCAAGCCACTGAGCCCGGCACGCTTGGCCTTGGCATCCACGAAATGGGCACGGCGTGCATGGGCAAAGACCCCAAACACTCGGTGCTCAACAAATACAACCAAACGCACGATGTGCCCAACCTGTTCATCACAGACGGGGCCGCGATGGCGTCCAGCGGGTGTCAGAACCCGTCGCTCACCTACATGGCGCTATCGGCGCGGGCGGCGGATAATGCGGTGAAGATGTTGAAAGAGGGTGCGTTGTGATGCGGTCATTGCTGTTCGCTTCGGGGGCAAGTGCTTTGGTGTTGGCATCCTGTGCCCCGATGGATACGCCCAGCGCGACGGCGATGGCAACTGGCCCCGTAACCGATTGCCCATTGCGCGATGCGCCGTTCTCAATCGGCTCACCACTGTATGACGTGCTGCTCAATCCTGCGGCTAAGGCGGTAATGGAAAAGCATTTGCCAGAGGGTGCAATGGCCAAAATGCCGCCCATTTTTACCCGATCCGAAGTGCCCAGCTTCGCCACCATATTGGACCTGCGCGCAGTTACCGGCATGGCGGGCATGGATGCGGCAAAGATGGCGGCGCTGGATGCGGAATTGCGGACGTTACCGGTATCCGCGGATGACCAAGCGAAACGCTGCGCGCGTTATGACAATGACGTGCCGACTTTTTCACTAGAAAAGGGCAAGCCCGCGCTGTTGGTGTTTGAAAAAATCAATGGCTTTAAGGATACGCCCAGCGTCGATGCTGCACACGCCGCGATGGAGGCGATGGCGGCGCGTAAGGGGTGGAGCATTGTCTTCACCCAAAGTGGCGGGGCGTTCAATGCAAAAACGCTGGGCCAATTCGACGCTGTCTTGTGGAACAATATCAGCGGCGATGTGCTGACATTAGGACAACGCGCCGCGTTTCAGGATTATTTGGCCAAGGGCGGCGGTTATGTCGGTCTGCATGGGTCCGCTGGCGACCCGACCTATTTTTGGGATTGGTATCCCGACACGCTTATCGGGGCGCGTTTTGCTGGTCATCCGAGTAAGCCACAATTTCAGGAAACCCGTGTCATCGTCAATGGCGAGCATGTTCTGGCCGAAGGATTGCCAACCGAATGGCGCATGACCGACGAATGGTATGCCTTCAAAACCAACCCAAAGGCCAGCGGCGCAACGGTGCTGCTGTCACTGGATGAGAGCCTTTACAACCATCAGGGCTATTTTGGCGAAGACCTGTCCATGGGCGGCGACCATCCGATTGCGTGGACCAAGTGCATCGGCAAAGGCCGCATGTTCTATAGCGCCATTGGCCATATGCCCGAAACATACACCCACCCGATCAACGCGCGCGTGATGGAAAATGGCATGGATTGGGCGCTAAACAAGAAGAACGCCTGCCCCGGCTAACCCACGCCATAAAAGGCAAAGATTAGCGCCGCCAAAAAACTGGCCCCGGTTGCGGTAAGCACCGGGGTCACTGCGCGCCACCCCAATTGCATCAGCAAATCCATGCGCGACCGCATGGCCGTGGCGGTAACGGCAAGCAACAGCATGGCCTTTGATCCATCCAGTGCCCGATCGCTAATGGCTTCGGGTATCGCGATGAAACTGTTCGCCGCCACCACGCACAAGAACGCGATGATAAACCATGGCAGTTGCAAGCGCCGCCACAGGCGCACCTTTCCGCCGTTTGCATCGGCATTCGCCTGCCCCAACCAAAGGCTAATCAGCACCACAATCGGTGCCAACGCCGCCACTCGGGCCAATTTGACGATGGTGGCATAGGCCCCAGCCTCATCCGACACGCTATAGCCGCCGCCAATGGCCTGGGCGACATCATGAATGGATGCACCGATCAGGAACCCCGCTTGCCGGTCGTTGAGGCCCATCTGCTCCGCCAATATCGGATAGACCGACATCGCCATCGCGCTGGCCAGTGATACGCCGACGAGGGTAAGCGCGAACTGCGCCTGACCAAGTCGTTCTTTACCAATCACGCCATAGACCGCCAGCGCCGCGCTTGCCCCGCAAATGGCAGTGGCGGCTCCGGCCAATATGCCGATAAACGATGATTGCCCAAATAGGCGCGCACCCAGCATTCCGGCGGCGAATGTAACGACCATCACCACCGTCAATCCCACGAAGGGCAACACGCCAAGCATGGAAATCTGCGCTAAGGTAATTTGAAGGCCCAGCACCACAATGCCCAGCCTCAGGCAAGTCCGGGCGGCAAAGTCCAACCCACGATGCGTGCGCGGGTCATGGGTGATGAAATTGAGCGCAAGGCCAATTAACAACCCCAAGAGGATGATAGGAAAGCCATAATGTTCCGACAACCACGCCGCCGTTGCCGACGCAACGCCGCACAGGGCAAGGCCGGGCCACAGGCTGTCCGGATTTTCGGGCGGCAAGGGCGGCTTATTGTCGGACAGGTGCAATTCGCCGAACAAGTCGCCGCCGTGGGGCACGCTATCCCAATCAATCCCCTTCATAGGCCCTCCCGTTTGCCGCTTAGAAAAGCGCCGCCGCTTCTTCTGTCCTACGGTGTCATATTTCCCTTTCCTTATGCCGTAAAGCCGTTAGTCTGCAAGCATCAAATATCTCGCCCAGCAATGAAACGGGCGTGCAATAGGGAGAGGTGCTCATGACAGAAAGCGATCACACTGCGCAATCGGGCGATAAAACGGCATCAAGACTGGCCATGATGTTGGTCCTATTATTGTTCTTTGGCAATGCGCTCAATTACGTTGACCGGCAGGTTTTGGCGCTTTTGAAACCCACGTTAGAGGCCGAATTCGGGTGGAGCGATACCGATTACGCGCACATGGGCTCAATGTTTCAACTCGCCGCCGCCGCTGCATTGTTGGGCGTCGGATGGTTTGTTGACCGGTTGGGCGTGCGCGTATCCTACGCAATTGCCATCGCCGTGTGGAGCATGGCGGGCATGGCCCATGCGCTGGCGCAATCGGTGCAACAATTCGTCGCCGCGCGCGTCATTCTGGCCGTCGGCGAGTCGGTGAGCACGCCCGCGGGCCTGAAAGCCGCCGCCACCTATTTGCCGCCTAAACAACGCAATATGGCCATTGGCCTTATCAACACCGCGCCCAATATCGGCGCGATTGTGACGCCATTGCTAATCCCGCCGTTCGCATTAGCGTTCGGTTGGAAGGCGGCGTTTATTGTCACCGGCGCGTTGGGCTTTATCTGGCTGCTCTTCTGGATACCGGCGATGAAGACGTTAAAACCCGTCGGAAGCACACCCGAGCGTGCACCGGTAAACTGGGGCCAATTGTTAAGCGATCGGCGCACATGGGCGGTCGCGGCGGCGAAATTCTGCACCGATTGCGTGTGGTGGTTCGTCCTGTTCTGGATGCCCGATTTCTTCAGCCGGGAATTCGGCCTAAGCCAGGGCGAACTGGGCTGGCCGATTGCCATCATCTTCTCGCTTGCCGCCTTGGGCGCGATTTCATCGGGCGCGCTCTATCCAATCTTATTGAGCAAGGGCCTAACCATCAATAGCGCGCGGAAGTTTTCGATGCTGTTCTTTGCGCTGGCGGTGCTAGTGTTCCCCATGGCCTTGATGACGCAAAGCCCATGGCTGGCCGCGATTTGCATCGGCCTTGGCCTGTTCGCGCATCAGGGTTTCTCAACCAACATCTTTGGCATGACCGCCGATATCGTCCCCGCCATCCGCGTGGCGAGTGTCATTGCCTTGGGCGCGGTTGCTGGCAATTTGTCGGGCACGGCGATTATCGAGTTTGCCGGTTGGTCGCTGGAAAACGGCATGGGCTACACGCCGATGTTTGCGATTTGCAGCGTGGCCTACCTCACCGCCTTGGCCATTGTTCACCTCATCCTGCCGCGCCTGACGCTGGCGAATGATGGAGAGTAATTAACCCATTGCCATAGTGGTAAGGACAAAAAAGGGGCCGCCGGATCAATCGTCCGGCGGCCCCTTTTCAGGTCAGGACCAGAGAGGGGCGGCCCTGCCCCCTACCCCATTACATTTTTATGCGCAGGCTAGCCCCGAAATAGCGGTCCGCATCGCGTGGGATTTGCAAACGCTGCCCATTGGACACGTTCAACAACACGTAGCTCTCATCCGAGATGTTCCGTGCATGGAACGTCAGGCGATAGTTGTCGTTGCTGTCCGAAAAGCCAATCGACGCGTTCCATTGGCCATAGGCATCAATCAGGCCTTGCTCACCAAGGTCGGAAAATTGCTTGCCCACATGGCGGTAATCGGTGGCCAGATACATGGTCAGACCGCCCAAAGGCCGCTCATAATCCGCACCGACGGTATAGGTGAACTTCGGCGCGAGTGGCAAGCGAGTGCCATTGCGAGCATCGGGTGCGCCGTTGTCCGGACGGGGGTTAAACGCCTTCACCTTTGCATCGGCATAGGCACCGCTGGCGCGCAAGGTCAGACC
>JBGSSR010000213.1:0-8451 GCA_041736905.1 Sphingomonadaceae bacterium
GCACGTTTCGCCGCTGGGCACGCCGCGGGCCATGGTCTTGGGCGCGGCCTTGACCAACGCACACGACTCCAAACAGCCAAGCCCGCCGACGCCGGAGAAAAACCCCGTGTCGGGCGGTATCTTTATTGCCCTTGGCCTATTGGGCGGGACGGTAGTTGGCTTTATGAACAATCAGATTTCCGCCGGTATGATTGGCGGATTTGGGGTTGGTATATTGGTCGCGGTGGCAATTTACCTCATCGACCGGCGGCGATAATCCGTTATCCCAGCGACTTTAGAACCTGCTCCGCCACATCGCGGCTAAGGCTCCCGCTCGTCTGAATACGCTCCAAAGCGCCGCGCATTTTCGCCGCGCGCGCGTCGTCGAACCGGCCCCATCGGCCCAAGGGCGGGACCATCCGCGCCGCCGTTTGCGGGTTGGACTTGTCGAGTTCAATGATGACATCGGCAATGAGGCCATAACCCGCGCCGTTCGCGTCATGGAAAATCCGTTGGTTCGCGGCTAGCACCATATACAGGCTGCGCAACCGGTTGGGGTTGCTCATCGAAAACGCCGGATGCTGCGCCAACGTGCGGATCACATCCAATGTGTCATCGCGCAGAGATATGGCCTGCAAACTAAACCATTTGTCGATGACGAGGGCGTCGCCTTCAAACCGCGCATAAAAATCGGCCAACGCTCGTTCGCGCAAGGGTGAGTGCAGATCGCGCAAGGCCTGCATCGCCGCCATCCGGCTGGTCATATTGTCGGCGGATTCGTAAAGCGCATAGGCCGCTTTCGCCCCCACATCGGCGTTGCCCGCGACCAGATACATCAGCGCGCTGGACAGCAATTTGCGCTGTGCCTTACCGTCCGCCGTCCATGCATAGGGCAGGGCGGATAGGCGGGTTACCAGCGCCTCCCACTCAGCAAATAGAGCGCGGCCAATCGCGGTTTCCAGCGTTTTGCGGTGGGTATGAATAGCCTCTGGGTCGATAACTGGCATTTGCTCACCCAAAAACGCCTCGGTCGGCAGACGCACGATTTCGGCGATGAGGGCATCGTCCAACCGTGTGTCGGACACGCAAGCGGCGACGGCATCGATAACGGCATGTTGCGCCGATAGGTCGATTGCGCCCGAACCAACGGCGGCGACCAAGGTGTCGGTCATCAACTGCTGCATTGCCTCAAACCGCGCGAACGGATCGTCGTCATGGCGGGCAAGGAACGCCAAATCGGCGGCGGGACGGTTGCTGGTCAGGATGATCGGCGCGCTGAAATCACGGTTAAGCGACAGCACAGGGAAACGTGGGGCGGGGAAGTGGAATTCCTCCGCGTCTTGCGTCAGGACCACCAATTGCTCGCCATCATGCGCGCCGGTTTCGGGGTCGAGCAAGGCAATGCGCAGCGGGATGACCATGTGCGAAGGCTCCGCCGCGCCACCGTTGCGGGCGATGGATTGGCTAATGCGCAGTTGCGCTTCGCCCGCCTCCGCGTCGTGGGTAATGTGCACGTTCACGCGAGGCGTTCCGGCGGTGTGATACCAATTGCGGAATTGGCCCAAGTCAATGCCAGCCCCATCCTCCATCGCCTTCACAAAGTCCTCACACGTCGCCGCCTCGCCATCGTGGCGGTCGAAATAGTGGTCGGTGCCTTTGCGGTAAGCTTCGGGCCCCATTAGCGTGCGCATCATACGGATGACTTCCGCGCCTTTATTGTAAATGGTGGATGTGTAGAAGTTGCTGATTTCCATGAAGGATTCAGGGCGGATCGGGTGCGCCAAGGGTCCGGCATCCTCCACGAACTGCGCGGCGCGAAGCATTTTGACGTCCTCAATGCGTTTCACCGCCGCGCTGCCCATTGCCGCGCTGAATTGTTGATCGCGCAGGACGGTGAAGCCTTCTTTCAGGCTCAACTGGAACCAATCGCGGCAGGTGACGCGGTTGCCCGACCAATTGTGGAAATATTCGTGCGCGACCACGCCCTCAACACCGTCGAAATCCATGTCGGTCGCGGTTTCCTTATCTGCCAGGATGTAGCGGGTGTTGAACACGTTCAGCCCCTTATTCTCCATCGCGCCCATGTTGAAATCGCTGACCGCGACGATGTTGAACACGTCCAAGTCGTACTCACGGCCATATTCCGCTTCATCCCACGCCATGGAGTTTTTCAATGCCTGCATCGCGTGACCGGTGCGGTCTTCGTCGCCCGCACGGACGTAGATGGCGAGGTCAACATGGCGGCCATTCATGGTGGTGAAGCTGTCCCGTGCGGCGACCAAATCGCCCGCGACGAGGGCGAAGAGATAGGATGGCTTGGGCCATGGATCGACCCATTTGGCGTAATGTCTGCCGCCCTCCAACTCGCCGGTTTCGGTCAGATCGCCGTTTGAGAGCAAGACAGGGAAAGTCGCCTTATCGCCCGCCATATGCACCGAATAGCGGCTCAAAACATCGGGCCGGTCGGGGTGGAAGGTAATCCGCCGGAACCCCTCCGCCTCGCATTGGGTGCACAGCATGCCGTTGCTGGCATACAGGCCCATAAGCTGCGTGTTTGTGGACGGGTTAATGGTGGTGGTGATGGTGACCTCATGCGCGTCACCGGACAAAGGCAGGAGAAGGTCATCGCCCTCCATCGCCCAATCGTTTACCACGACGCCATCAACGCGCACTTCGTCGGCGGTCAGGCCATCACCGCGTAGGGTCAGCGGGCCATCCCCGCGCCGCTCCACCTGCATCGTGTTGGTCACGCGGGTTGCCGCCAAATCCAGCGCATAGTCCAATGCCACCGTCGGCACGGCCCAAATGGGCGGCGTATAGTCCCTGCGGTAAATGGTGACGGGCGAGGTTTGGGGCGCGTCGACGCCGGTGCTTTGCATATCCATGCCAACCGAAATAGGCCGCACAGGCCGCAACCGCAACCGCGCTTTATAAAAAGAAGTCGCTTTCCAATAGCGTTTGTACCCCGTCCAAGCGGATGGCGAAATCGGCCACGCGGTCGCCGTTGGTGTCGCCATAGAGCATCACGCGACTGGGTCCGACCACATAACGCAATTCGCCCGCCGCGCCGCTAAACGATGCTGTGCCAATGAAGGTGAACGCATCATCGGCGGGAGTCTCCGCAATCGCGTCTATCCCACGCAGATGGAGCCGGTCGCCCTGCACAGAGCTGAAATCCAATATCAAATCGGCGGTCGCGGCGGTGGTGCCGGCAAGGTGCGCGGGACCGAAGATGAACAGGTCCGCGCCATCGCCGCCGATCAGCACATCGCGCCCCGCGCCGCCGATAATTGTGTCATTCCCGGCCCCGCCCTCCAGCCTGTCGTCACCCGACATTCCGACCAAACGGTCGTTGCCATCCATCCCGATTAGCCGATTGACCCCCGTATCGCCGGTGAGCGTATCGGCAAATTGCCCGCCGGTCAGGCTATCAATATTGCGCAAGGTGTCGCGCCCTTGGCTTTCCGTGCCCTGCCGCGTGGTGAGTAAGAGCGAGACCGTGACCCCCGCCGGTGCGTCGATATAGCTCGCCGTGTCGATCCCCAATCCGCCGTCCAATATATCGTCACCATCGCCGCCGCGCAGGACATCGTTGTCGCCCTGGCCATAGAGCCAGTCGTCTTGGCGTCCGCCGACAAGGCTGTCATTGCCGACCCCGCCATACAGCCGGTCGGCATCGGTGCCTCCGAGCAGCACATCATTGCCGCCGTTGCCGTGCAACACGTCCTGATGCGATCCGCCCTCTAATACGTCATCGCCCAGCTCACCGATAAGAAGGTCATCGCCATCGCCGCCAAAGGCGTTGTCTGCCGCCGCGCCGCCGGTGAATTGATCATGGCCGGAATAGCCCGTGAAGTCATGCGGGCGGACATCAGCGGTGTAAGTCGTGTCGGTATAGCGCTCCGCCTGCACAAACACTGTGCCTCCGACTTCGGTCACGCTGCCGCTTTGGGTCAGGCGGATGTAGGTCGGATCAACCAAGGTCGGCGCAGGCACCATGGCCAGAAATTGCTGCGCAATAAACTCGCGCGTGGTGCGGTCGTAGTGAACGTTGTCGTCCCAAAATCCAGCCACCGTGATGGCATCAATGCTGTCCACGTCGCCGAGCACCGCCAACGCCTCCAACTGCGCGGTGCGCACGACGCTGGCGCGGGGGAAGAGGTTGACGACAAAATGCGCGTCCGCCACGCCAATTTGGTCGCGCAATTCGGTCACAACCTCCACCAATTTGTCGCGGTAGATTTCATAGAGCGGGTCCAAAAATCCCTCTCCCTGCATCCACAATATGTGCAATTCCGGTGTGTGCCCTTGCGCCGTGACATGCGCCATCGCGGTAAGGATTTCGGCCACCAGTCCGTCGAACAACTCGCCCGTTTGCGGGTCCCAATCCGGTTTTAGTGGATCGTTGATAAGCGGCGTGCCGCTAACCCCGAATTTCACAAATTCCGCCGCGCCGCCGCTGGCCTGAATGAACATTTCGATGGCGCGGTCTACTCCGCCCAGAACGGCATTCGATTGTCCGGCAAGAACGTAAATGGGCACGACGGGCATAGGGGGCAGTTCGCTGACTATGAAAGATCAACCGCTTGCCACAAATGCGGCTTTCGGTAAAGCGCCACAATGGGAAACTGGGCTTGCCCAATTGTGCCGATTTGGGCAAAGACTGGCGATGACAAAAAAGCATAATCCCGATGAACTGACCCCCGCAACCATGGCAGTAACCGGCGGGCGGCGCGCCGAATGGACAAGCGTTCCGGGCGTTAAGGGCGGCGTGGTCAATCCGCCCGTCTGGCGCGCTTCAACGCATTTATATGACAGCGTCGCCGACCTGCGCGCGGGGGTGCACAACGATGCCGACGGGCATTTCTTCTACGGACGGCGCGGCGGACCCACGCAATGGGCGCTGGCCGAGGCGCTCACCGAATTGGAGCCGGGCGCGTTCGGCACGGTATTGTTCCCCAGCGGCGTGGCGGCAATCCATTGTGCGTTGCTTTCCGTTTTGAAACCGGGCGATGTGTTGCTGATGACCGACAATGCCTATGATCCCAGCCGGTCGTTTGCGTCCGGTTTCCTGAAAGACTGGGGCGTCGAAACGCGCTTTTTCGACCCGGCAATCGGCGGAGATATTGCGCAGCATTTTTGCGACCGCACCGCCGCCATATTGCTGGAAAGCCCCGGCAGCCTGACCTTTGAGATTCAGGACGTGCCCGCGATATGCGCAGCGGCGAAAGCGCGGGGTATCGTGACCCTGCTTGACAACACATGGGCGACGCCGTTGTTCTTCCCTGCATTAGAAAAGGGCGTGGACATCACCATCCTTGCCGCGACCAAATATATCGTTGGGCATAGCGACGTGATGATGGGGTGCGTGACGGCGGGCGAGACGTATTATAAGGCAGTGCGAAAAACGGCGCAAACACTTGGCCATGTGGTCAGCCCCGACGATGCCTATCTGGCCCTTCGCGGATTGCGCACATTATCGGTGCGGTTGAAGGCGCATGAGGCAGCAGCGCTGAAAATCGCGCAATGGCTCAGTGCCCAACCCGATGTTGCCCGTGTGCTCCACCCCGCCTTGCCCGATTGCCCCGGCCATGCCCTATGGCAACGCGATTTTACGGGGTCGAGCGGCCTGTTCGCCTTTGAGCTTATCGGTGACAATACTGCGGGTTCAGACAGGGCGGCGCGCTTTGCCGATGCGTTGACGTTGTTCGGTATCGGGTATAGTTGGGGCGGGTTTGAAAGCCTTGCCCTGCCCGTGCAACCGGCGCGATGCCGCACGGCGGTGCCATGGGAAAGCGAACATCACCTCATCCGGTTGCATATCGGGTTGGAGGATGTCGGTGACCTTATAGCCGATTTGGCGCGCGGGTTTGCGGCGTAACTACCACCCGCGCCCGATTTGCAGGAACTCCAATTCCTCCGGTGTCGACTCGCGGCCATAGACCGCGTTGCGATGCGGAAAGCGGCCAAAGCGGCGGATGACATCGCGGTGCAGGATGGCAAATTCAATCTGCTCCTTGCGCCCCAAAATATCGAACAATTCCACCGAGCGGTCCTGATCCACCATCCGCTCGCTGTGCATATAGGGCATGTACGCGAACACACGTTGGTCGGTTGGTAAGGCGAGGTCGAATGCGGCCTCTATCATCCCCTCCGATATCGAAAGCGCCAACCGGTCGGTCGCGAAGCTATCTGGCGAATCGCGGAACATGTTGCGCGGGAATTGGTCGAACAGGATAATGGCGGACAGCGCGACGCGCGGGTCGGTAAGGAAGAACATCGCCGCCTCGCCCTTTTGGCTGAACCACAATGGCTCAAACCGGTCGCGGATTTCCTCATCAATGTCGGGATTGGGCGCGAACCAATGGCGCGGCTCCAAATGGCGGAACCAATAGTCGAGCACATCGGCGGTCCAAATATCGTGCGGCATAGGCGTCCTTTCCTGACTTATCGCCAACATGGGGCAGGGAAAGCTAATAAACAAGTCGTGACATGGGGGGGCATTTTGGGGCAAGAAAGGCTATGCCGACTCGCGCCCACAATCACCCCGCCGGTAGCGTTGCCGTTATTTTCACCTCCCGCATGACCGGCGACGATGCCGATGGCTATGCCAAGGCGGCGGCGGCAATGGAGGCAATCGCGGCGGTGCAACCCGGCTATCTTGGCCATGACAGCGCACGCAGTGCGGACGGGCCGGACGGCAAAGGCCTCGGAATCACGGTCAGCTATTGGACGGATGAAGCCTCGGCCCGCGCATGGTATCGCCACGCGGACCATGCCTCTATCCGCGATGCAGGGCGGGGACGCTGGTATAGCGAGTTTACCGTTCATGTGTGTGAAGTCACCCGATCCTATGCATGGGCGCGGTCCGAAACCAAATGACCGCACCCGAACCTGAGGGTAACAGCACCGCGATCTCGCCCGTGCGCATGGCCATATTGTTCATGGTCATGCTGATTACCGCGGCGGGCAATACGGCGGTGCAAAGCCTGCTGCCCGCAACCGGCGCAAAGCTGGGCGTGCCGGACATTGTGGTCAGCATCGCGATTAGCTGGTCCGCGATTTTATGGGTATATAGCGCGCCGCGCTGGTCCGCGCAGTCCCACAAAAGGGGCCGTCGAGCGCTGATGAAAATTGGCGTATGGGGTTTCATCGTTGCGATGGCGACATCGGGCGCGGTGTTGCTGATCGGGTTACAGGGTTGGATTTCCGGCCTTGCAGCATTCGGCCTGTTCCTGATATTCCGCAGCATTTACGGCTATTTTGGCGCGGCCGCCCCGCCAGCGGTTCAGGCCTATGTGGCATCGCGCACGCCGCGTGAGGAGCGCACGGCGAAGTTGGCGCTGCTCGCCTCCTCTTTCGGTCTTGGCACCGTATTGGGTCCAGCGATTGCGCCATATCTCATCGTGCCGGGCCTTGGCGCGCCGTCGGCATTCATCGCGTTTGCCGCATTGGCGTTGCTGGTCGTCTTGGCGCTCCAATTCGGCCTGCCTGATGACACGCCGCGATACGAGGCACGCGGGCGCGCGACAGGGGAGCCAGTGTCTACCCTTGGCGGTGCATCGATGCTGGCGGGCGACGATGGCGAGGCGGATGACGAAGCCATCGTCGGCGGTGCCAAGCTTGGCTGGGGCGACCCGCGCGTCAAACATTGGTTTATCGCTGGCTTGCTTGGCGGGCATGGGCAGGCGTTGATTATGGGCGTTCTGGGCTTCCTCGTGCTCGACCGGTTGGGCCTGCGCGCGACGCCGGATTTGGCCTATCAGCCTACCGGCCTCGTCCTGACGGTGGGAGCCATGGCGACGTTGCTCGCCCAATGGGGCCTTATCCCCATGCTGCACCTTGGCCCGCGCAACAGCGTGTTGTGGGGCGGTATATTGGGCGCATTGGGGCTCGTCATGATGAGCCAAGCGGAAAGCTTATACAGCATCGCCATGGCATTCGGCATTGCGTCGATGGGGTTCGGCCTGTTCCGCCCCGGCTTTACCGCGGGCGCAAGTCTGGCGGTCACTCGCGCCGAACAGGACGTCGTTGCGGGTAAAGTCGCGGCGCTCAATGGTGCCGCATGGGTGTTGGGACCAGCGGTCGGCGTCGCGCTTTATGGTTGGCACGAAAGCGTGTTTTTCACGCTGGCCATCGCCATTTGCGTCGGCATGTGGCTGCACGGATGGCGCACATTACAACGGGGATTGGCGGATAAACCGTCTGGGCCAGAATCAGGGGATAAGCAGGCTTGAATCGCCATAGCTATAGAACCGGTAGCCGTCCTCAATCGCGTGGGCGTAGGCCGCGCGCATCGTGTCCAGCCCCATCAACGCGCTGACCAGCATGAACAACGTGCTCTTGGGCAAGTGGAAGTTGGTCATCAACCCGTCGATGCCTTTGAACCGATAGCCCGGCGTAATGAAAATCGCGGTGTCGCCCTCAAACGCATGGATAACCCCATCGTCCACCGCCGCGCTTTCGATGAGG
>JBGSSR010000225.1:0-3828 GCA_041736905.1 Sphingomonadaceae bacterium
CGATGTTCTTCCAGATATATGACCAGCCGTAAATCATACCGGGATCATCGCTGCCGCCGCGAATGCCGCGCCAGTATGTGCGGCTCAACCGGTAGCGCAATGCACGGAACTTCGCGACGCCGTAGAGGTAATATAGGAACACAAACGAACCAAGCGTGACGAATAGGGCAATCATTTCATGCCCTTGGAATATCGCCGACTGGATGCCAAAGTTGATAATGAAGAAAGGCACACCAAACAATATGGCACCCATGATGAAGCCGACGAAAAGCTCCAACCCTGTGCCCGTCCATTCTAGATTGGAATCGATAAAGCGGCTGTGACCCCAAAGATATTTGCGTTCGCGCACCTGCCCCCAAAAGCGGTAAATGCCCAAGGTAACGATGGTCAGCGCCAAATTGGTCAGCGCTATGGGCAGGAATTCCTGCCACCGACCGGTGAAACCAAACGCACTTTGCACGCCACTTGCGTGGTCCTCATGATGTTCCAAGAAAAGTCCCCTAACCCAATCAACTATGTCCAATGTTTAGGAGGAAGGCCTTTTCAGTCAACAACTGTTTGAAAAAATTATGGTGCCAAAAGGAACCTGTCCAATTCCGCCATAAACATATCGGGTTGGTCCAACATGATGAAATGCATGGAATAGGGGATCATGCGCGCGGTGAAATTGGGTGTTCCGGCATATTGCGGCTCAAACGCTTGACGCGCCATATCGGCACTCATCAGGCGGTCATCCTGCGCATAGAGCAGGGTCACCGGCGCGGTGATGTTCGGCAGATAGGGCCGCATGTCAAGCATGATGTCATCGTAAAGTGCCTGCGCCACGACGCGCGTATCGCTAATCGCGGTCCAATAGGGGACAAGGCAGACGCCCTTCGCGCTGTTCGTCATATTGCCCATGGGCCGTGCGGCGGGGCCGGACAGGCCCGCGCAGTCGGGCTTAGTGGGCGGCGCGGTGGTGGCGTCATAGCTCATGCGCATGCCGTCACTCATTTGTTTGGCGACCATTTGCGCGTCTTTCACGGTTTGGAAGCCGAAAATGGTGCCGATGAACGGGACGGCATCGACGACCATGACCTTACCCACCAATTCGGGGTTCCGTGCCGCAAGGGCCAATGCGCTTAGCCCGCCGAGGGAGTGGCCGACGATGGCCGGTTTGCCATAGCCTTTGGCGACAATATCCCGCTCTAGATAGCCCGCAAGTTCCAGCAAGAACGGCGCCAATACATCGCCATTAGCATTCGGTCCCGCCGCATCGCCAAAGCCGCGGATTTGGACAAGGTGCACGCGGTAACCGGCATCCATCGCCGCCACCGTGTCGAACCACACATCACGCGGGCTGGACAGGCCAGGGATGAAGACGACATCGCCCTTCGATGGGCCAGCAGGCTCAATGACCAAGATCGTGGAGCGTTCCAACTCGACCATAGTGTGCACGCGCGGCACAGGGGCTTCGGCGGGTGGAGCAGCTTGCGCCATCGCGGTAACGGGCGCGGAAAGGGCAAGGCCGAGTGCGGCCAATATAGATAATTTACGCATCATCAATCTCCATTGCGCATCAGTCGCGCAAAAATATCTGTTCAATGGGCATGCCGAACAAATCGGCAATCTTGAATGCCAGTGGCAGCGATGGGTCATATTTTCCCGTCTCAATCGCGTTGATGGATTGGCGCGAGATTTCCAACGCATCAGCCAAATCCCCCTGCGTCCAGTCGCGTTCTGCGCGCAGCACTTTTAGGCGGTTTTTCATTTATCGCGCACCTGCTGCCAAAACTGCCCAAGGCCAAGGCCGATGGCCCAAATCGGCACCGCCCACCAACCGGGTTGATGGGGCACGAGTTTAAAACTCTCCAAAAAGCCCCAAAATGTCGCGACGACCAGTAACACGCCGGTTCCGAACAGCGCGGCGATTACCGTCTTCATCCGCAAATATTCGTCTGCTTCATCGGTCAGATATTTGCCCATGGAATAGACCATATAGATGATAGGGAGCGACGGCAGAACCGCCAAAGCATAGGCCAAAACGCCGGTTGGCTTCACCGCGTCAGTCGCCATAATGGCGACGAACAAAGCAATCATGTAACTTAAAGCAAAGACTATAGCGCGCCGATTATAGGCCCGCATGGCGGGGGAATAACATCCCGATATGCCCTTTTCGCGCTCCATAGACCGGATGAACGGAATCAGCAAAAGCATGGGCACCATGATGGCCACCATCGTTTGCCAACCTCCCCAATCCAGCACGCGGGCCGTTATACCCATGCCGAATGTGCCGATGAAAAACGCCGCACCCCAAAGGTAGGACTTGCGGATTCGGGGTTGTGAGGCCGTGTTCATTACGCCCTCCTTAGCAGCCGCAACCGGTGTCGCCAGCCGCCCGATTGCGACGGAGCGCGTTCATATGCAAAACGCTGCCCAAGGACAGCATGGGCAAAATCCACGCCATCGATTTGGCGGGCAATACGTCGATGATGGTGAGCGTCGCCATGATTAGGATGATGGCAGCCCACATGAAAGCGGCGGTTTTTACGGACATGTTCAAGCTCCCTTGTCGGTTGGTAAAGGTAGCTTTACATTGCGATTTGCATTTAGTCAAGTGTCATTGACATAAATATTAGCTTGCTTGTCAATTTGCGTGGTGTTCTTGCCAAATTCGCCTTCATTCGAGCTCGGACCCGCGATACGCCTCAAGCCGCGCCAAGATTATGGACACGCCCCCCGCCATCGCTTATGGCTCGCCGCACATTTGACACTACCAAAGGCCCAATTCCCCATGTCCGAAATGCTCAAAATCACCCTTCCCGACGGCAGCGTGCGCGAAGTGGCATCGGGCACCACCCCGTTTGACATCGCCGCCGCGATTGGCCCGGGCCTTGCGAAAGCAGCCTTGGCGGCGCGGGTGGATGGGGAGTTGGTGGACCTGTCCCGCCCCTTCACCGCCGACGCGGCCCTGGCGCTTGTCACATCGCGCGATGAGGCCGATGCGCTCGAACTCGCGCGCCATGATTACGCCCACGTGTTGGCCGAGGCGGTGCAGACATTGTTCCCCGGCACGCAAATTACCTTTGGCCCCGCCACCGACGATGGCTTCTATTACGACGTGATGGCCCCCGCCTCTCGCGGGCCGTTCACCGTCGACGACTTGCCCGCGATTGAGGACGCGATGCGCGCGATTATCAAGGCGGACAAACCGCTGCGCCGTGAAGCATGGAGCCGCGCCGACTTGATCGCGCGTTGGACGGCGGCGGGGGAAACGTTCAAGGCCGAATGGGCAGCCGAACTCCCTGAGGGCGAGGAGCTGTCCGTCTATTGGTCCGGCGACGATTGGCTGGATATGTGCCGTGGCCCGCATTTGCCCAGCACCGGAAAACTCGACCCAGCGGCTTTCAAATTGATCCGCGTGGCAGGCGCATACTGGCGCGGCGATCAGAAGAACGCGCAATTGTCCCGCATCTACGGCACCGGCTGGCTCAATAAGAAGCAACTCGATGCACACCTGCATCGTCTAGAAGAAGCCGCCAAGCGCGACCACCGCAAATTGGGCCGCGAAATGGACCTGTTCCATTTACAAGAAGAGGCGCACGGCAGCGTGTTTTGGCACCCTAAGGGCTATAAAATCTACCTTGCGTTGGAGGCGTATATGCGCCGCGCCATCGACGGCAATGGCTATCAGGAGGTGAAAACCCCGCAAGTCATGGACGCCCGCCAATGGGAGCAATCGGGCCACTGGGGCAAGTATCGCGAAAACATGTTCGTCATCCCCGATGAAGTCCCGAACACCGAGGATGAGGGGCCAGTGATTTCGGGCGATGCCGACTGGATGGCGCT
>JBGSSR010000278.1:0-7059 GCA_041736905.1 Sphingomonadaceae bacterium
GACGCCGATCCCCACACGCGGGCCCATGGCCGGTGCCTTGGTCGCACCAGCGCTGATCCAACCGATGGTCAGCGCCGCGCCCGCGCCCGATACCCCGCCGCCCAAAGCTTGACGTTCGCGCATAACCAACGTCAACAAAAGGGTTCTACTATGAAATACACCGCAACGATGGCGGCGCTATGCGTCGTCCCATTCGCCGCGCCCGCGATGGCGCAAGAGACCGACCATAGCCAAATGGACCATGGCCAAATCGACCACGCAACGATGGACCATGCAACAATGGACCACAGCACAGTGGACCACAATGCGCACGAGGGCACCGCCGATGCAGCCTTTCAATCCGGCTCCGGCACCTCCCGCCTGCCCGGTAAAGAGGGCGCGAACCATGGCGTGATGCTGACCAGCGGCGATTGGATGATCATGGCGCACGGCAATGCGTCTTTTCAGTACACCGACCACAACGGCCCGCGCGGTGATGCCATGTCCTATGTCACCACAATGGCGATGGTGATGGCCCAGCGCGACACCGATTGGGGCGGCATAACGTTGAAATCCATGCTCAGCCTTGAACCTGCAATGGACGCGCGCGGCTATCCCAATTTGTTCGCCACGGGGGAGACGGCGGGTGGAGAGGCGCTGGTCGATCGGCAACATCCGCACGACCTGTTCATGGAATTGGCGGCACAGGTGCACGTCAATGTCGGCGACAATGCGCAGGTCTTCCTCTACGGCGGGCCAGTCGGCGAGCCCGCGCTTGGCCCATCCGCCTTCATGCATCGGGGCAGCGCGCACAACAATCCTGAACCGCCGATTACCCACCATTGGTTCGATTCCAGCCATATTACCTATGGCGTCGTGACCATCGGATACAGCGCGCCCAAATGGCAATTGGAGGCATCGGCGTTTCGCGGGGCGGAACCGGATGAGCGGCGGTGGAATATCGAAACGCCGAAACTGGACAGCTGGTCGGTGCGCGCGACCATCACCCCCACCCCAAATTGGGCGGCGCAGGTTAGCTATGCGAAGATAAAACAGCCAGAGGCCCTTCACCCCAATGAGGATGAGGGCCGCTTTACCGCGTCGGCGCATTATGGCGATGGCCGGTTGAACGGCATGGTCGCGTTTTCGGCGAAGAACCGGATGCCGGGCGATACGCTAACCGCGTGGCTGGCGGAGGCGGACTATGCCGCGACGGACCGGATTTCGGTCTTTGGCCGGTTTGAGAATGTCGCCAATGACGAACTCTTCCCCGACCATGACGACCCGCTGCACGACCAAAAATTCCGCGTTAGCAAATTCCAAGTGGGCGCGGCGTATCGGTTGCCATTGACATCATGGAGCAGCATGACGCTTGGCGCATCGGGCAGCGTCTATGCCGCGCCATCGGCACTGGACGCGGCCTATGGCAAGACGCCAACGGGGTTCACCGTGTTCGCGCGGTTGAATTTCGGGCATTAACAAACGCACCTTGGCCCGTCATTGCAGCGGGCCAAGGCCGCAATGGCCGCTTGCAAGCCCCTTGATTGCAAAATGAAAGCCGTTACCCTGCGCTCCATCCGGCGGGGCACCGATCCCGCTGCACATTATAAGAGGAGCCTTTATGTCGCCCATCCGCACCCTATTACTCACCGCCGTCAGCGTGGTGTCCCTATCCGCGTGCAGCACGTATCAGGCCGCGCCAGAGGTTGCCGCCGCCCCTGCACCCGTGCCCGCCGCCGTGGACACCATGAACCCACCCATCGACATTGGCCTGATGAAGGACGCCACGCGCACACTCTCCTCCGACGCATTTGAGGGCCGCGCGCCCGGTTCCGCTGGCGAAGTCAAAACCATCGCGTATATGGAAAGCGAATTCACAAAACTCGGCGTGCAACCGGGCAACAATGGCAGCTTCGTGCAAAAAGTACCGCTGGTCGAGATTGAGGCGCAGAATATGTCGCCACTGACCATCGCCGGCACCGGTGCGAACAAAGGCAAGTCGGTTGCCCTCAACCTCGGCGATGATTTCGTCGGCGTGACCTATCGCGAATCCGAGAGAATCGACCTATCGAGCAGCGAAATGGTCTTCGTCGGCTACGGCATCAACGCGCCGGAAAAGGGATGGAACGACTATGCCGGTGTTGATGTAAAGGGCAAAACCGTCGTGATCCTCGTCAACGACGCCGATTTCGACAACCCCGAACTCACCGGCACCTTCAATGGCAAGGCGATGACCTATTATGGCCGCTGGACCTATAAATTTGAGGAAGCCGCGCGCCAAGGGGCCGCCGCCGCGATTATCATTCACGATACCAAGCCCGCTTCTTATGGTTGGAACGTGGTTGAGAGCAGCTGGACCGGCCCGCAATTTTACGCGCAAACCGCGAATGGCAATATGGATCAAACCATGATGAATGGCTGGATGACCATGGAGTCGGCGCAGAAAATCTTCGGCCTAGGCGGAAATGACCTGAACGCGATGATGGCGGCGGCGAAGAAGCCCGGATTTAAGGCGGTGCCACTGGGCGCAACCGCCTCGGTCAGCTTCACCAACCGCATGGCGCGGATGGAGTCCAACAACATCATCGGCATTATTCCGGGGCGGACGAAGCCCGACGAATATGTGCTCTACACCGCGCACTGGGACCATTTGGGCATTTGCAAGCCCGACGCGACCGGCGACAATATCTGCAACGGCGCGATTGATAACGCGACCGGCACGGCGGCGCTCTTGGCCTTGGCGAAAGCCTATCAGGCCGCCGGAGCACCCGAACGGACGGTGGTGTTCCTCGCCGTCACCGCCGAGGAATCGGGCCTGCTCGGCTCGGCCTATTACGCCGCCAACCCCGTGTTCCCGCTGGAAAAGACCGTTGGCGGGGTGAACATGGACGCGCTTTCCGTCCTGCCGCCCGCGCGCAATATCGTGGTGGTCGGCAAAGGCAAGTCCGACCTTGACGGCTATCTTGACCGCGCCGCCGCGATGGATGGGCGTGTGACGCAGGCCGACCCGAACCCGCAAGCCGGATATTACTACCGCAGCGACCATTTCCCCTTTGCCAAGCGCGGCGTGCCGATGATTTACTTCGACGGCGGTGATGACCTGATCGATGGCGGCACCGCGCGCGCGGCGGAATTGGCGGCGGACTATACCAAAAACCGCTACCACCAGCCCGCCGATGAGTTCGACGAAAACTGGACATGGGACGGGGTGGCCGCCGATTTGAAGCTCTATTACCGTGTGGGCCGGATGCTGGCCGACACCGACGCATGGCCCAATTGGAACGAAGGCGACGAATTCCGCGCGGCACGGGATAAGAGTCGTCAGGGGATGTAAGACCGAACCGCAATTCAACCACTGGCCAATTTAAGGGTGCTTCGCTAAGGGCGGGGCACCCTTTTTGATTGGCCATTGTGATTGGAATGCCCGTGAACACCTCCGCCACTACTCAACTCACCATGCCCGCCGAATGGGAAAAGCACGAATTCGTCTGGATCGGCTTTCCCCACAACGCCGACGAATGGCCCGGCACGTTGGACAAGGCGCGCGCCGATGTTGCCACCTTTGCCAATGCGGTGCAGGCGTCGGGCGAGCAGGTGCGCCTGATCGTGCGCGACGAATACAATCGTGGGCGCGCGGCGGAGCTGGTGGTGCCAGAGGTGGAGCTTCTCATCCATGCCTTTGGCGACATTTGGGTGCGCGACACCGGCCCCGTGATTGTTGGCCAAGGCGCGGCGCGTACCGCCCGCCGCTTCGGCTTCAATTTCTGGGGCGGGAAATATGACATGCCGGGCGATGACATCATCGGCGATGCGCTCGCCGCCGAGGCTGGCCTGCCCATCACCCAATGCGATTGGATATTGGAGGGCGGCGCGATTGACGTCGATGGCGCGGGACTGTGCGTGACGACGGAGCAATGCCTGCTCAACCCCAACCGCAACCCGACGCTGACGAAGGCGGATATAGAGGCGCGCCTGAAACGCGATTTGGGCGTCGAACGCGTGCTATGGTTGGGCCAAGGCCTCACCAACGACCATACCGATGGCCATGTCGATAATCTGGCGCGCTTTATCGGGCCGAATTGGCTGGCCATCCCCGAAAGCGTCGCGGGCGACCCGAATTGCGAAATCTACGCCGACGCCCGCGCCCGCGCAGAAGCCTTTGGCGTCGCCGTCGCCACGATCCCGACCGTCGGCGAAATGCAGGTGAACGGAGAGGCCGCGCCCGCGTCCTATATGAACTTCTACATCGCCAACGACCGCATCATTGTGCCGACTTACGGTATGCCGAATGACGAGCGCGCAGTGCAGGTGCTCGACACCGTCTTTCCCGATCGCGGCGCAGTGGGCGTGCGGGCCAATGGCATTTTAAGCGGCGGCGGGTCATTGCACTGTTGCTCTCAACAAATGCCGCTGTAAAGTGGCGCGGGGTTTGGACAGGACGCCTTTTTCCGGAGAGATACCAATGAGCAAATTTGTGAAATCCAGCATGGCCGCGATGGCCGTTGCTGCAATGAGTTTGGGCGCGTGTAATTACGGCTCCATCACCGAACTGCCCGCACCTGTGGATGCCGCAGTGAAAAGCATCGACCCCTATTTGGCCAGCCCCATCCGCACCGATGCGGACAAAAGCCGCGACCAATATCGCCATCCCAAGGAAACCGTCGCTTTCTTCCAAATCAATCCGAAGGGGAAAATCGGCGAATATGCGCCCGGCGGCGGGTGGTGGACAGCCATTCTTGCGCCATGGGTGGCAACGAATGGCGGGCAATATTATGGCATCGGCTTTAACCCCGATACACCTGCGCTGGGTGAGCAAGGGATGACCAATGCCGCCAATTTCGGCACTAGCTTTCCCGAACGTATGGCCCCCAAAACCGGCCTGACCGGCGGCATTGGTGCCATTCATCTGGGCAATCTTGCCGGTCATGAGGGCAGTTTTGACTTCATCATGGCGACGCGCATGATGCACAACATGCTGCGTTGGGGCGTGATTGACCGTGAGTTTCAGGCGATGGGCACATTGCTGAAACCCGGCGGCCTGATCGGCATTGAACAACACCGTGCGCCCGCCAATGCGGCGGAATCGTACGTCGATGGCTCGAAGGGCTATTTGAAAGAATCGCAAGTCATCGCCATCATGGAACGCAATGGTTTTGAACTCGTCGCCAAAAGCGAGATTAACGCCAACCCGATGGACCCCGCGAACCATGCCGAGGGCGTGTGGACCTTGCCCCCCGCGCTGCGCGGCGCATCTGAGGCCGACAAGCCCAAGCTCGAAGCCATTGGCGAATCCGACCGCATGACGATGCTGTTCCGGAAGAAGTAACCGCGCATGACCCGTAACCTCACCGTCGCCGCGATGCAGTCCGCCTTTACGTCTGACATGGCCGAGAATATCGACCGTGTCAGCGAACTGGTCGCGCGCGCGGCGGCGGAGGGGGCGGAGGTTATCTTGCCGCCGGAATTGTTCGAAGGGCCGTATTTCTGCACCGTGGAAGACGAGGCGCTGTTCGCCTCCGCTCGCCCCACGATGGAGCATCCGGCGGTGCGCGCCATGGCAAAACTGGCGCGGCAATTGGGCGTTGCCATCCCGACCAGTTTTTTTGAAAAGGACGGTCCGCATTATTACAACACGCTGGCCATGATTGGGCCGGATGGCGAAGTCATGGGCACGTACCGGAAAAGCCACATTCCCGATGGGCCGGGCTATGAAGAGAAATATTATTTCCGCCCCGGCAACACGGGGTTTAAGGTGTGGGATGTGTTCGGGACCCGCATCGGCGTCGGCATATGCTGGGACCAATGGTACCCCGAATGCGCGCGCGCGATGGCGTTGATGGGGGCCGAGGTGCTGTTCTACCCCACCGCGATTGGCAGCGAACCCTATGACGAAGGGTTGGACACGTCCCGCATGTGGCGGCGCGCGATGCAGGGGCATGCGGTGAGCAACTTTATGCCCGTGGTGGCGAGCAACCGGATTGGCGTGGAGGTTTCCGCCGCCGGAGAACAATCATTTTACGGCCACAGCTTCGTCACCAATGAATGGGGCGATTTGGTGCTGGACTACGCGGCGGAGGATACCGGCGTGCTGGTCGCGACATTGGATTTGGACCTAGCCGCCAAACACCGCGCCGGCATGGGATTTTTCCGCGACCGCCGGCCGCAGCTTTATGGGCGTTTGGTTGAGGATATATAGCACTTCTTTAGCCCCTCCTCTTTAGAGGAGGGGCTTAGTGAAGCCTAAATCTCCACCTGACTGCCCAATTCCACCACACGGTTGGTGGGCAGGCGGAAAAACTCCATCGCATTCGCCGCATTGCGCAGCATCCAGGCGAAGATTTTCTCACGCCAGATCGCCATGCCGGGGTTTTTCGATGGCAACAACGTCTGCCGCGAGAGGAAGAAGCTGGTCGTCATCATATTGAATGGCTCCCCGCACAGGTTCACGTCCTTAAGCGCGGCGGGGACGTCGGTTTCTTCCAAAAAGCCGTAGTTCAAAATGACGCGATAGAATCCATTGCCCAAATCGGTCACATCGAACCTTTGCGTTGACCGCACATAGGGCACGTCGCCAATCCGCACGGTCAGGATGATGACGCGGTCGTGCAGGATTTTGTTATGCTTGATATTGTGCAGCAACGCGCTCGGCACGCCCTTGTCCGTGCTGGCCATGAAAATCGCGGTGCCCGGCACGCGGTGCGCGCTGTTGCTGGCCGATTGGGTGAACACCGTGATCGGCATCGCGCTTTCCGCCATGCGTTCGCGCATCAGGCTGCGCCCCTTTGACCAAGTAGTCAGCAGCATGAAAATAAACGCGCCGATGAGGAGTGGCACCCACCCGCCATCCGGCACCTTGGTCAGGTTCGACGCGAAATAGGCGGTGTCCACCGCGAACAACACGGTCAGCAGGGGAATGGTGACATACGGCTTCCACTTCCACAATTGGGTGAGCAGCACGGTCAGCAAACAGGTGTCGATGAACATCGCGCCGGTCACCGCAATGCCATAGGCCGCGGTCAGGTTCGACGAGCTTTGGAACACCACGACCAACAGGATCACCATGACCATCAGGCCCCAGTT
>JBGSSR010000280.1:0-6984 GCA_041736905.1 Sphingomonadaceae bacterium
GCGAGCGAGTTATACCCTTCGCCCGAAATCTTGTTCGGCATTCCGGGGAACAGGTCATTGACGATGGCGCGCGACAGGCCGACGGCCTCAAAATTATAACCGCCGCGATAGCTGCTTATGACGGCGATGCCCATTTTGGACATGATTTTGAGCAGGCCTTCGCAGATGGCCTTGCGGAAATTCTCGACGCAATCGGAGAGCGTTTTTTCGCCGAATAACCCCCGCGCATGGCGGTCGGCGATGCTTGCCTCGGCCAAATAGGCGTTCACTGTGGTCGCCCCGACGCCGATGAGGACGGCGAAATAATGCGTGTCCATGCACTCGGCGGAGCGGACGTTGATGGACGCATAGCTACGCAGACCAACGCGCACCAAATGCGTGTGCACGGCGGCGGCGGCCAGCACTATGGCGACAGCGATGCGGTCCGGCCCGACATTTTCATCGGTGAGGAACAGCTCCGTCTTACCCGCACGCACGGCGGCCTCGGCCTCCTCCCGCACGCGGGCGATAGCGGCGCGCAGCCCCTTTTGCCCACCGTTGGCGGGGTAGGTGCAGTCGATTTCGGCGACGCTTTTGCCGAATTCCGCCTTCAACCGGCCCCATTCGTTGATGGTGAGGACAGGGCTGTCGAGGACCAGCACGGCCTCATTCTGGCTCTGCTCTTCCAAGATATTGGCAAGGTTGGAGAAGCGCGTTTTCAGGCTCATGACATAGCGTTCGCGCAAGCTGTCAATCGGCGGGTTGGTCACCTGACTGAAATTCTGGCGGAAAAATTGGCTGACCACGCGCGGTTTTGCGCTGATGACGGCCAAGGGCGTGTCATCGCCCATCGAACCTATCGCTTCCTTCGCATCGTCGGCCATGGGGGCCAAGATGACCTCCATATCCTCCAGCGTTAGGCCCGCCGCAATCTGACGGCGCGACAATTCGGCGCGGTCATAGGCAATCGCGGTGTCCGCTGGCGCAGCGGCGATGTCGGCGATGGAACGGAAGCCCTCCACCAAGGCTGCATAGTCCTGCTCCCCCGCCGCACGGTCCTTTAATTCCGTGTCGCGGTAGAGCTTGCCTTCCTCCAAATTGACGGCAATCATTTGGCCGGGGCCAAGGCGGCCTTTCTCAATGATGGTGGTTTCCGGCACAACAACCATGCCGGTCTCCGACCCGATGATGAGCAAATTATCGGCGGTGATGGAGTAACGCAGCGGCCGCAATGCATTGCGGTCCACCCCTGCCAACGCCCATTTGCCATCGGTCATGGCCAGCGCGGCGGGTCCATCCCATGGCTCCATCACGGACGCCATATATTGATACATGGCCAGGTGATTGGCGGCCAAATGCTCATTCGATTGCCATGCCTCAGGAACCAGAGTGAGCTTCGCTGTGGGGGCCTCTTTGCCCGAACGGACGAGCGCCTCAAACACCGCGTCCAATGCGGCGGTGTCTGAAGACCCCGCCGGAATCACGGGCTTGATGTCGTCCGAGTTATCCCCGAACGCCAGCGAAGCCATCTTAATCTCGTGGCTCTTCATCCAATTCTGGTTGCCGCGAATGGTGTTGATTTCACCATTATGCGCAAGGGACCGGAACGGCTGCGCCAACCACCATTGCGGAAACGTGTTGGTCGAATAGCGTTGGTGGAAAATTGCCACGCGGCTTTCAAACCGTTCGTCGGTCAAATCGGGGTAGAACACCGACAGGCTTTCGGCCAAGAAAAGACCCTTATAGATGATCGACTGACACGACAGTGAGCAGATATAAAAATCGCGCAATTGCGCCGCGACGACTTTCTTCTCAATCCGCCGCCGGATCAGGTAAAGGTTTTTTTCAAACTCCTCTTTCGATTGCTCATGCAGTTCGGGACCGGCAATCATGATTTGCTCAATCTCGGGCCGCGTCATTTGCGCCTTTGTGCCGATGACGGACACGTCCACCGGCACCTGCCGCCAGCCATAGACGGTGTAGCCCGCGTCGATAATTTCCGCCTCCACAATGGTGCGGCAATCCTCCGCCGCGTGCAAATCGGTCCGGGGCAGGAAGATCATGCCAACGGCGAGTTGCCCGGGCAGCGGCTTATGCCCGCTATCGGCAATCGCATCATCAAAGAACCGCACGGGCAAGTCCACATGGATACCGGCGCCGTCGCCCGTCTTCCCATCCGCATCCACCGCACCACGGTGCCAAACCGCCTTCAACGCGTCGATGGCGCTGGCGACCACGCGTCGCGAAGGCTTGCCATCGGTCGCCGCGACAAGGCCCACACCGCACGCATCGCCCTCAAATTCTGGGCGATACATGCCTTCACGCGCCAAGCGCTCGTGTTCGGGGGTGGGCATATAATAGGGCGTGGTCATAGTCTTTTCCTAGGTATTAAAGTCGGCGAGGCGGCGGCGTTAGCGTGCACCGTTTTCGTAGTCTTCGAAGACTTTGATGGTCAACGCTTCCAACTCATCCTGATTGGCGGCTATGAAATTATTCACAAAATCCAATCGGGCCGTTTCCGCTTCATCGATGGCGAATAGTAATTGTTCGCCGGTTGCAGATTGCAAAAACGTCACTGTCGCTTCAACTTGGTCTTCAGGTAGGTCACCAAATTGTTGCAAAAAGCTGTCGTCATCGAAACTAAGAAGATCTTCCGCAGAGATGTCTTTGCGTTGCAATTTACGGCCTATCCCGGCAGAAACGGTTTTTTCGTCTACCGTGACATTATTCAACGAGATGGCAATAAAGGCCTTGCCCGCATCGGTGCCAAAAAATGCCTTTGACTCGCGCAACTGTTCGGTCGTCATATTTTTGGCTAACGACTCAACTTGCGCGTTTATGCCACCTTGATAAATTTCGTCAAATTTGGAGTTAATCCAAACTTGCATACGCTCTAATAATAAGGCCACTATGCCGGGAAATTTCTTATCCATTGATCGCATCTGCGGCGATTGCGACATGAATTGTTCGGGCGAAATAGCGAAAAATTGGTTCATCATTTCGTGCGATTTTTTCTCAGATGAGAACGCGAGAATGATGTCCATGGCCAATGCACGATCTTCCGCAGTGACGGGCGTGCTGCGAGCAGCCTTCGGCGCAGACGCGCTGACCGATGGCGCGGCGTTTTTGGGCATCGATGATTGTGCCGACACCGGAGACGCGAATAAGCCTATCGCGGCAACAGATAAACCAAAAGTCGAAATCTTTCCCATAACGCTTACTCCCCAACATATGGCATCAATGCCAACAAAGCCCCTTATTCCGCCGCCGCTTCGGCCTCTTCGCCCTCATAATAGTCTTCATCGTCTTCATAACTTTCTGGCTTGGGAAGGTGGCTGGTTTCTTCCTCAAAGCGGGCTAACATAAGAGGTATTTTATCCATGAGTGCAGGCCCAATTTCGGCCTGCACTTCCGCCATTTCGGGTGACGTCCACATCGGCAACAATTGGGAGGCAAATTTTGCTCCGGCGGGTGTGTTGAGAAATTCCTCAAGCGCCGTTAGCTCTTCGAAACTCATGGATTTGCTCAAATGCCTGGCCAATCCATCGCGGATGAGCGGCTCCATTTCCATAAAGATTGGCAGCAACTCTTCTGCAAAAATCTTGGTCATGATGGTTAGCCGTTCACGGATGTAAGGGTCTTGCTCCTCCATCAGGTCAAGCAACGTCTTGCCCGTCGACATTTTCTTTTCTTCATCGGGCGGCGCGGGCATGCTGTAAATTTGGAAGAACAGGCTGTCCTCACCGCCGTCCTCGCCCAGAACGCTTTTTGTCATGGTTTGGGCATAGCTTCCCTCTGGCATAATCTTGTCGGCGATGCGCGTGGCGACCGCCATTTTATCCTCGGCGGGTGCGCTATCGCTGCTTGCCGAGGTGTCCTGTGCGTAGGCAGGGGTAACGGAGGCACCTGCCAGCATCAACGCCAATCCAAATGTCCGAAACACCCCCATCACGCTGCCTCCATCACTTTTGCCTTCGCCTTTGCGGCAAGGTATCCGTGGATATGCTCCACACAATCGCGGGCATCGCGGATGGCCCACACCACCAAAGACGCCCCGCGCACAATGTCACCGGCAGCGAATACGCCGTCCAGGCTGGTCATCATTGTTTTGTGATCGACGCGCAAGGTGCCCCAACGGGTGACCGACAGGTCGTCGCATCTGAACATCTTGGGTAAGTCTTCGGGTTCAAAGCCCAGCGCCATGATGACCATGTCGGCGTCCAGTGTGAAATCACCCTCTGGATCGGGTTCGGGAGAGCGGCGACCGCTTGCGTCGGGTTGGCCAAGGCGCATTTTGGCGACGTGGACACGCTCAACGCTGTCGGTACCGTCGAAGCCTTTGGGGCCGGAGAGCCAAACGAATTCGACGCCTTCCTCCTCCGCATTGGCGACTTCGCGCTGCGATCCTGGCATATTCTCACGGTCGCGGCGGTAGAGGCATTTGACCGACTTCGCGCCTTGGCGGATGGCAGTGCGGACGCAATCCATCGCGGTGTCGCCGCCGCCGATGACGACTACGTTTTTACCGGCGGCGTTCAATGTGCCGTCCTCAAAAGCGGGGACACTATCGCCGAAACCGACGCGGTTGGAGGCGGTGAAGAAATCGAGTGCTTTATGAATGCCCGCCAATCCGCTGCCCGGGCTTTTGACTTCGCGTGCCTTATAGACTCCCGTGGCGATGAACACGGCGTCATGTTTTTTGCGCAGGTCGTCCATGCTGGCGTCGCGGCCAACCTCGAAGTTTTCTTGGAAAACGATCCCCGCTGCCTTCAACCGGTCAACGCGACGCATGACGACGTCTTTTTCCAGCTTAAAGCCGGGGATGCCTTAGGTCAGCAATCCACCCGCGCGGTCATGGCGGTCGTAAATGGTGACATCATATCCGGCAACGCGCAGATATTCCGCGGCGGTCAGGCCCGCAGGCCCCGCGCCGATGATGCCGACCGATTGCCCGCGCGATGGGCCGACGGCAACAGGTTCGACCCAGCCATTTTCCCACGCGGTGTCGGTGATGTATTTCTCAACCGAGCCAATGGTGACCGCGCCGTGGCCGGAGAACTCAATGACGCAATTGCCTTCGCACAACCGGTCCTGCGGGCAGATGCGGCCGCAGATTTCGGGCATTGTGCTGGTCAGGTTGCTCATCTCATACGCCTCGCGCAGCCGCCCTTCGGTGGTCAGGCGCAACCAATCGGGGATGTGATTGTGCAACGGGCAATGGTTGGAGCAATAGGGAACGCCGCATTGCGAGCAGCGCGAGGCCTGCTCATTGGCATCATCGGCGGTGAACCGGTCGTAGATTTCCTGAAAATCCTCCGCCCGCAATTCGGCGGTACGCTTTTCGGGATAGTGCTGTGTCTTGGTGACAAATTGCAGCATGGGATCAACGGCCATCGGGGCGACTCCTTCATATTCGGGAGCGCCATAGGCGAAATGAGGGTCGGAGTCACGGGAAAAATGGTATATAGGTCAGTAATTGTTACCTATTACTCTGCGCATTGTTACGATTTGCAAATCATTCTCAATTATTCAGCGCTATATGTGGCCGAAACGGACCTTTCTATAGGCTGAGCATCGCAATGCCTGCGCCCCCGACCACGATCCGATACCACGCGAATGGACCAAAGCCGTACTTCGTCACGACGCTAACAAATGCCTTCACCACCACCAATGCGACGACGAACGCCACGATGCTGCCGATGCCAATGAGTTGCCAATATTCGGGGGTCAGGCCATCGCTATGCTTCGCCAATTGATACACGGTCGCGCCGGACAATGTCGGCACGGCCAAGAAAAAGCTGAATTCCGCCGCCGTTTTCCGATCCACGCCAAAGGCCATCGCGCCAAGGATGGTTGCGCCCGACCGGCTGACCCCTGGGATCATGGCAAGGCACTGCACTGCGCCGATGAGTGTTGATGTTTTCCAAGAAACGCCGGCCACACCGTCCCCTGTCGCGGGCGGGTTCGCCCATTTCTCCACCGCCAAAATCGCCACGCCGCCAATGACCAAAGCCCAGCAGACGATCAACGGATTGCCCAACATCGTCTCAATCTGGCTACCGAATGCCAAACCAAGCAACACGGCGGGGAAGAAAGCAATCAGCAGGTTGCGAATGAACGCAATCGCGGATTTCTCCCACCCGAAAAGCCCCTTGGCCACGTCCCAAAACGTGCGCCAATAGAGCACGACGATGGCCAAAATCGCGCCAGGCTGGATAGCGATATTGAACACCTCCCAATATTTTTGGTCATAGCCCAGTAACTCGGTCGCCAAAATCAAATGCCCCGTGGAGGACACCGGCAAATATTCGGTGACGCCCTCGACAATGCCGAGGATGATGGCAATCAACCATTCGGACATGACTACGCCTCAATCCGTGCGCCGAACCGGCCATGCTTGCGGAATGCGGAAAGGTAACGCGGCGCGACGGCGGCCATGGGCGTCGCGATGATGCCAAGGTCGGCAAGCCCCGCCGCACCATCGGCCACCACATTATCGCGGCCCAGCATTTTCAACTGATCACTGCTAATCGGTGCGCCAGGTGCCCATCCGGTGGTCACGGCCATCACTTTGGCCAACGGCAAGGGGATGTTGATAAACGGCCGTTTCCGCCCGATCATCGCGGCAATCCGCTCATTCAGCGCGCGCATGGACAGCGCCTCAGGCCCGCCAAGTTCAAAGGTCCGCCCGCCGAATTTCGCGGGATTGGACAGCGCGGTCAGCACCGCCTTGGCGACATCGCCACCGAACACCGGCTGCAGATTCGTCTCCGCCCCGATGACGGGCACCATCGGCAACATCCGGATCAGGTCGGCAAAGCGGTTGAGGAACGCATCGTCCTGCCCAAACACCACCGATGGACGAAGGATAGTGGCGGAGGGGAAAGCCTCCATCACCGCCGCTTCGCCCGCCGCCTTGGTTTGGCCGTAGCGTGCGGGTGAGTTTGCATCCGCGCCAATTGCGGAAATATGCACCATCGCCGATACGCCCGCCGCCGCCGCCGC
>JBGSSR010000008.1:0-4799 GCA_041736905.1 Sphingomonadaceae bacterium
ATGGGCTGAAGCATTTCGGCCTTGCACCAAATCGTTTGTCCATCCACCTCCAACGGCAAAAGCGGCGTCGGCGGCAGCATGCTGGCGATTTTGGTGAGCGCGCGGACAATGCCGTCGCGCGAGGGGCTGCGGTTGGGATCAATCATAGGCTTAGGATTGGCACTACCCTCCCGCCGATGCAAGCCATGGCGTTAAGCAAAACGCCCAATCTCAACCGACCAGGCATAGCCGCGATACAAGGATTTGGTCGCCACTTGGCGACCCGATTCGGCCGAAACCATCTTTGCCGCGTCAAACAAATCCGCGCGCGGATCGACGTGGAAAAGCGCAAGCCAATGGCGAAGCCCGCGTCGAAATAGGGAAGGAAGTGCCTCTTGCTGCCCAAAATCAACGACATGCAATTGCCCATGGTCATTCAACGCATGCAATCCAGCGCGTATCGCCGCGCTCCAATCGGGAATCATGGAAAGCGTATAGCTCATAAAGACCCGGTCCATGGCGGCTATCCCGAACACAGTCGCCACGTTGAAATCGCAGGCATCCGCCTGTGCCAGCATAATGCGATGCGACAATCCCGCCCGCGCCACATTGCGCCGCGCTTGCTCCAGCATCGCCTCGCTAATATCCAAACCAAATAGGCGCGCATCGGGGTAGCGACGGGCCACCGCAATCAGGTTGCGACCCGTGCCGCACCCGACCTCCAACACCGTGCCCGCCGCCGGAACCGCCAAACGCCGGATCAGCCGGTCACGCCCCAGAAGATAATATTTACGGGTCAGGTCATAGAAATGGCGCTGTGTCTGATAGACGGCATCCATTTTCGCCGCATGACCTTGGCTCAACATCGTGTCGGCCATGGCTTATTTGGCCACATATAAATGCACGCCGCCATAAATCGCGCTGCGATCGGCGACGGTATAGGCCAGCGATTCCTCGTCACGATAATCCCAGCATTCCAGGATTTCCGGCAATACACGGCCGGTTAGCAGCGTTTCCTCCGCCGCCGTGCGGAACACCACACGCGCGCCGGGGCGGGCGGTGCGGGTGACTTGCCGCCACAAATCATTCAATTGCTCATCTGTCATCCAATCCTGCGCATCGAGGAATAAATAATAATCGAAACTCTCATTCTCGCTGCCCGCCAGCATGTCGGTCGTATTGGCGTGGCGGACGTCCACGCGTTCGGCCCGCGCGCGCACTGCATCATAATGTGCCTCTTGAAGATAGGGCGGCAATGGCGCGTCAATGGCTTGACCGTAACCACGGCCAAAAGCCTGCCACGCGAAATAATTGTCCTTCAGGTCAAAACCACAGGCCAGTTTTTCAAGCCTCGCCTTCAATACATCGGCCATTTTCGCTTCACCGGCGAGCGAATCATATTGGGCGGGCGGAATGCCCAGCCCGAATAGACTGGCCGGTTGGTCGGTCAGCCAGCGGATGAATTTGCGGTCGAACAAGGGGGAGAAGTGCTGGTCGAAAATCGTGCGTTGTTCGTCCATCGTCTGCGCCGACAGGATTATTTTTGGGTCGATCTTATGCACCCGCGCCGTCAAATGCGCCAAAGCGATAAAGTGGCCGAGCAGGCCGCGCCGATACAGGCCCTTGGCAAAGCCGCCAATACGCTTACGCCCCAAAAGGTCACGCCCCTCCCAATAACCGCGCGTTACTGCATCCAAATGTGGTGCGACGTGGTCATGGTAAGCGGCAATATTCGCCCTATCATTGGCATCTGCAAAAAACCGGCGGAAATGCGCATAATCGGGCAAATGCATCGCCGCCGTTCGCTTCAATTTGTTCAGCGCAATATGCGCGGTGTTCAAATCGACCGCGACGATTTCCGCGGGATCGGCGGTTAAATACGACAGGACATTGCACCCGCCACTGGCAATCGTGGCAATGCGCGCGCCGGGTTTGATTTGCAGCGCCTGCATATCAACAACGGGGTCTTCCCAAATTTGCGCATAGACGAGGCCCTTAAACGCAAAGGCGAACGCCTTATCCAGCAGCTTTTCCTTCGCCCCGATATGGTGCCGCACCACGGCGGTTTCGATTTTTTCAATCTTATTGAGCGCAACCAACGGTATATCCTTTGTCTGAATAGCACAGGGAAAGAGTGCGATTGATGTCGCCTAAGCGAATTTCGGGTCGCTGCCGTTGCGGTTTGATGACGATTATGTAACGAAGCCGCCGCAAGTCGCATGGCGTGGAATTGCCCCTTGCCCGCCACGCCGCGGCGCTTATATGCAATGCCAATTACTTCACCCCCATCGGGAGTTCCTCAAATGAGCAGAGTTTTGGTTATCGGCGCAGGCGGCGTAGGTTCGGTTGCGGTGCATAAAATGGCAATGAATGCTGACATTTTCAGCGATATTCATCTGGCTAGCCGGACCAAGTCGAAATGCGATGCGATTGCCGAATCGGTGAAGGCGCGCACGGGCGTCTCGATTGCCACTTATGCCATTGACGCTGATGACGTCGCCGCGACCACGGCTTTGCTTAATGACATCAAGCCCAAGCTGCTCGTCAACCTCGCGCTTCCCTATCAGGATTTGCACTTGATGGACGCCTGCCTCGCCGCCGGCGTCGATTATATGGACACCGCCAATTACGAACCGATTGATGAGGCGAAGTTCGAATATCACTGGCAATGGGCCTATCAGGACCGGTTTAAGGATGCAGGTCTAACCGCGCTCCTCGGCTCTGGCTTTGACCCTGGCGTCACATCGGTGTTCACTACGTATCTCAAAAAACACCATATGGAGCGGATCGACACGCTCGACATTCTGGATTGCAACGGCGGTGACCATGGGCAAGCCTTTGCTACCAACTTCAACCCCGAAATCAACATCCGCGAAGTAACCGCGCCCGCGCGCCATTGGGAGAATGGCGACTGGGTCGAAACCCCCCCTATGTCCGTGCGACAAGAATTCGACTTTGAGGGCGTCGGTCCCAAAAACATGTATTTGATGTATCACGAGGAATTGGAAAGCCTTGCCACCCACTTCCCCGAAATCAAGCGCGCGCGGTTTTGGATGACGTTTGGCGAGGAGTATATCAAGCATCTGACCGTGCTGCAAAACGTCGGCATGACGCGCATTGACCCGATTGTGTATCAGGGCGTGGAGATCGTGCCCTTGCAATTCCTGAAAGCCGTGTTGCCCGAACCTGCATCGCTCGGCGAAACGACGAAGGGCAAGACCAACATCGGCGTCATCGTCACCGGCCTTGGCAAGGACGGTCGCGAGAAGACGCTCTACATCAAAAACATCTGCGACCATGAGGACGCCTATGCCGAAACCGGCAACCAAGCGGTCAGCTACACCACAGGCGTCCCCGCGATGATCGGCGCCGCGATGCTGGTGCAAGGTATCTGGGACGGTGACGGCGTGTGGAACATGGAGCAAATGGACCCCGACCCGTTCATGGACATGCTGAATAAGCATGGGTTGCCGTGGACGGTTGAGGAGTTGGATGGGGCGCTTTCGTTCTAATGGAAACCAAAGCCGGCGATCCGGGGGCTTTTGCCCAGTTTGACTTGTCCCGTGTGGACAGCCCCGCGTTCGTGGTGGATGCGGCGGCGTTGAGGCGCAATCTCGCCATCCTTGCCGATGTGCGTGACCGCGCGGGGATAAAGTTGCTGTCCGCGATGAAGGCGTTTTCAATGTGGCGGACTGCGCCATTGGTCGGCGAATATCTCGACGGCGTGTGCACCAGCGGACTGTGGGAAGCGCGGCTCGCGTCGGAGCATTACAATGCGGGCGAAATCGCCACTTATTGCGCGGGTTATAAAGAGGCAGATATGGCCGAAATCGTCGCCATTTCGGACCATGTGATTTTCAATTCGCCTTCGCAAAAGGACCGCTTCCGCGCCTTTGCCGATGCCAAACCGGCGCTCCACATCGGCCTGAGAATCAATCCGATGCATGCCGAAGGGGAGGTCGAAAAATACGATCCCTGCCAACCGCACAGCCGCCTTGGCTTTCCCGTCGACCAACTCACCGACGCGCATTTGGGGGGCGTCGATGGCCTGCATTTCCATACGTTGTGTGAACAAGATTTTGCGCCATTGGCCCGAACATGGGCTGCGTTAAGCCCGAAGATTGAACGCCATTTCCCGCGCCTGAAATGGTTGAACTTCGGCGGCGGTCATCACATCACCCGCGCGGATTACCAACGCGATGAACTGGTCGCGTTCCTTCGCCAAGTGCGCGCAGAGACCGGATGCGACATTTACCTCGAACCCGGCGAAGCGGTGGCGCTCGACGCGGGAATCCTAGTCGGCGAAATCCTCGACGTGTTCGACAACGGCATGCCCATCGGCATCACCGACATCAGCGCGACCTGCCATATGCCCGACGTGATTGAGGCCCCCTATCGTCCCGCCATGTTGGGCGAGCGCGACGATGGCGCGGCCATTCGCCTTGGCGGACCATCATGTTTAGCTGGCGACATTATTGGCGACTATCAGATGCCGGAAGCCCCACACATCGGCCAACGCTTCGCCTTCCTTGACCAGGCGCATTATTCGATGGTGAAGACCACGACCTTCAACGGCGTGCCCCTGCCCTCGCTTTGGTTGTGGGACAGCGAAACGGACGCATTGGAATGCGTCCGCCGCTTCGATTGGACCGAATTCCGCGACCGGTTGAGTTAAAGCCGGTCGCGGATTTGTATTTAAAGCCAGAAGTCGCCCGCATCAAGATTTAAGGCCTCTTCGGAGAAGGATTGTTGAACCTGCACCAAAATGGCAAAGTCGGCCAAACCATCGCCATTGACATCACCTTGGACGCGAAATAGTT
>JBGSSR010000019.1:0-2723 GCA_041736905.1 Sphingomonadaceae bacterium
GGCGGGCGCAATGGCCGTTCCAGCGGCGGTTCACAAAATCGCGGCGCGGCCAAGGCCAGCGACACCGCACGCGCGAAACGGATAGCGCTTCGCCGCCGCTATAAGATTCAGGATGACGTCCATCGCCGCCAGGTTTTGCTGGTTCAAGTTGTAAAGGAAGAGCGCGGCAATAAAGGCGCGGCGCTGACCACTTACCTATCGCTTGCCGGTCGCTATTGTGTGTTGATGCCCAACACCTCGCACGGCGGCGGGATTAGTCGCAAAATCAGCAGCGCAACCGACCGGAAGCGTTTGAAATCCATCGTCAGCGACTTGCAACTGCCGCGCACCATGGGCTGCATCATTCGCACCGCTGGCCTGTCGCGCACAAAGGTCGAGATTAAGCGCGATTTCGATTATCTCGCCCGCTTGTGGGATGAGATCCGCGAACGCACCCTGCACGGCGCCGCGCCGATGTTGATCCATTCGGACAGCGACCTCATCCGCCGCGCCATCCGCGACATTTACAACCGCGATATTGAAGAAGTGATTGTCGAGGGTGAGGACGGATACCGCGCGGCCAAGGACTTTATGAAGCTCCTGATGCCCAGCCATGCCAAACGGGTGAAGCACTATGCCGACCCCGTGCCGATGTTCCAACGCTATGGCGCGGAGGACCAATTGTCGGCCATGTACCAGCCCTTGGTGCAGCTAAAATCCGGCGGCTATATCGTCATCAACCCGACCGAGGCGTTGGTATCCATCGACATTAACTCGGGCCGTTCGACCAAAGAGCACGGCATTGAGGCGACGGCGGTGTCCACGAACCTTGAGGCTGCGCGTGAAATCGCCCGCCAATTGCGTTTGCGCGATATGGCCGGTTTGGTTGTCATCGACTTTATTGATATGGAGAATTACTCCAACATTCGCAAAGTCGAACGCGCCATGAAGGACGCGCTGAAAAACGACCGCGCCCGTATTCAAGTCGGCAAAATCAGCAGCTTCGGCCTCATGGAAATGAGCCGTCAACGTTTGCGCACCGGCGTGTTGGAGGCATCGACCCGCGAATGCCCGCATTGCGAGGGCACCGGCCTTGTCCGCACGGCCAGCAGTTCGGCATTGTCCGCCCTTCGCTTGATGGAAGAAGAAGCGGCGCGCGGCAAAGGCAGCCTCATCAGCCTGTCGGCCAGCAACGAAGCGGCGATTTACGTCCTGAATAACAAGCGCGCCGAATTGGCCGCGATTGAGGACCGCTATGGCGTGATGCTGGAAATCATGCCGAATGGTGAGAGCGAAGGCGCGAAGATGGTCGTCTCAGCATCCGGTCCACGTCCCGAAAAGCGCGTCGAATTCGCGCCGCTGGTTGAACCATATGCCGATGACGACGATGACATCGTCGATGATTATGACGATGAAATCGAAGAGGAAGAGGCAGAGGAACGCACCGAATCGCGGGGCCGCAATCGCAATAACAATCGCGGTGAAGCGCGCGGTGAGGGCCGCCCTGAACAGCGCCCCGATGGCCGGAGCGAAGATGGCGAAAGCGATGGCGAAGGTGGAGCACGCAAAAAACGCCGCCGCCGTGGCCGTCGTGGCAAAGGCCGCCGTGAAGATGGCTCGTTTGATAACAACGGTGAAAATGGCAGCGAAAATGGCGGAGACGACGAAGGTGCAGATTTTGCAGCACCTTTGGAAGAAACACCGGTTGCCGTTGCTACCGAAGCCGAAGACGGTAAGCCCAAACGTCCCCGTCGTCGCCGTGGTGGCCGTGGTGGCGGCACCGACCTGACCGTTGAGGCGTCCGTAGAGGCTGCCGAAAACGAAGGGTTGGCCGTGCCAGAAGCCGCACCTGCCGATGTAACCGTTGCGGAGGAAGACGCGCCGAAGCCCAAGCGCCGAAGCCGCGCCAAAAAGCCGGCTGCTGATGAAGCGGTAACGGACGTCGCGGAAACGCCTGTGGTCGAGGAGACTCCTGCTGAGGACGCCAAGCCAAAACGCCGCAGCCGCGCGAAGAAGCCGGATGCAGTGGACATGGCCGTTGAGGCTCCGGTCGCTACGGACGAGGCAGCAGCGGAAAAGCCGAAACGCCGCCCACGCGCTAAAAAGGCAGATGTGACGGACGTGCCAACGGAGGCTTCTTCGCCTCAAGCCGCTCCTGAGGCAGCCCCAAAAGCACAGGCCAAGGCCGATACGCAGGCGACACAATCCGCGCCTGCCCCTCAATCGGAGGAAACCACTGCTCAACCCGGGGATAACGGCCCGCCCCGCAAAGGTTGGTGGGTTCGCACCTTCGGCTAACAGCCGCTAAAACAAAAAATACGGCGCGGGAAGCATCCTTCCCGCGCCGTTTTGGTATCCGCCGTTAGCGTGTTCGCCTATTCCTTCGCCGTCCCAATGCCATGCGCAATCATCGCATTGGCGCGTGCCGCGATTTCATCCGGCGTCATCTCATCGCCCCATACGGCAAAGCGCAGGCCCAGAAACACATTCATGCCCATGATGGCCCAGGCGTGAAATTCATCGACATCGCCGCGTACCGCCCCCGCCTTCGCCGCCTCGGCTAGCCTGCCCGCCATGCGACTGGCGGTGGTTTCATAATGGGAACGGTAGATGTCGGGATCGACGAACTCCGCCTCATCGATAATCCGGTAAACTTCCTTGTGCGTCCGGACGAAATCGAGGAACCCGGCGAGTGCCGCGCGCTCGCGTTCCAACGGTTCCGTCTCGCTGCCCATCGCCGCCGC
>JBGSSR010000021.1:0-5024 GCA_041736905.1 Sphingomonadaceae bacterium
GCCATTACGTGGCGCGCCATCCTCGGAGAATTCGAAACGGCCAATGGTGTATTGCTGACGGAATTTCTCATCCAGCGTGTTGTTGAACGCGTTACGATCATAATAACGACCATAGCCGCCGAAAATCACCGTTTGCTGATCATCGTTGATGTCATAGCTGAACCCGATGCGCGGTTGGATTAGGTTATGCACTTTCCGATTGTTGCCATTGGAAATGTAATCTTGGGGATTGAAATAATCAGTCGCTGGCAATTGGCTGAGCAAGGCGGCGGCATTGGGCGGGGTCACATATTCATTGTTGAACATGTTGCTTTCACGGTCCCAACGCAGGCCGACGTTCACTTGCAACTTGCTGGTAACGTCCCAATCGTCCTGAATATAGAAACCAAAGACGTTGTTGTTGGCCTTAATTTGCGGATTGCCCAATCCAAGGAACGCTTGCGATGGCGTGGTATAATTCGGGCCTTGGAATACATATTTCGGCTGCACATTGAACAATTTGCGGAAATCATAATCCTGCACGGAGTATTTCAGGCCGAATTTAATGACATGGTTGGTGAGGCCTGTATAAGTCAGATCGTTGCGGATCGTCATGTTCTTCTGACGCACGTCCTGACTACCGTCCTTACCGCCAAAGGTAATAATACCCTGATACTCGTAAGTTGGGCTTTCAGGGTTCAGCGACGTGGGATTATAGTTGTAATCCAGATAGTCTAGGCTGAATTCATTGACATAAAAATCGCCGCGATGCGTCCATTTCAACAAATAGGTGTCGATGACGTTGCGCTTGTTTTCCGCCGCTTCATAGGACGTGGTCCCGCCAAAGCCCTGAATATCGGACTCGGTGCGTTTGGAATAGGAAAGGTCAACGGTGTTGTTCGCATCTTGCTCCCACGTCAATTTGCCGAAGAAGAAGTCGCCACGGAAGGGGCTAACGAACGCGCCTTCATATTGGCCAAATCGCGTCAAGAAGGGCTCATTGCGGTTGCCAAGAGCGACGTTGGTCGCGCGGTCCTGATCATTGCCTTCGTAAGCGGCGAAGAAGAACAATTTGTCCTTGATAATTGGCCCGCCCAGCGCCGCGCCATATTGTTTGCGCTTGAACGCGGGTTCGGGGCGATTGGCACGGATGTCGAAAATGTTTTTCTCCGAAAATTCGCGGCCCGTGTAGGAAGCAAACACCTCACCATGGAATTCATTCGTGCCCGACTTCGTGACCGAGGTAACAATGGCGGCCGATGCCTGCTCATATTCCGCTTTAAAGTTTTGCGTAAGGACGCGGAATTCCTGCACCGCCAATTGGCCGAAGGGGTTGCCACGGCTATCCTGTTGTCCCGCGACGCCTTGATCCAAGATGTTATTTTTCAGGTTCACGCCATCGATAAACACGTTAACGCCCGAGGAAGTCGACGCGCCGCTGCGGAAACCACGATTGGTTTCGCTGTCATTATATTGCACGCCCGGTGCCAATTGCGTGAAGGTCAGGAAGTTGCGGTCACCCTGCGGCAGGCGGCTGATTTGCGCCTGACTGACGTTGGTACCGACTTCGCTGGTTTTTACTTCGCCCAGTTGTAGGCCGGTGACGACGATGTCATTTTCTGATGGCGCGCCACCGAAGTCCAATGTGGCGCTTTGGCCCACACCGATAACAATGCTGCGTTCGACGCTGACGCCATCGCCCTCAACCGTGATGATGTACGGCGCGGGGCGCAGGCTGTCCAAGCTATAGCTCCCATCGGCGCGCGACCGCGTGGAAACGGTGGCGTTGGTGCCTTCGTTGCGCGCGTTGATAATCGCGTCGGCAACCGGCTCGCCATTGGCATCGGTGACGGTTCCGGACACGGAACCCGTCGTCGTTTGTGCGGCGGCAGGTTGCAACGCCACGATGGACAATGGCACGGCGCACGTGCCCAGCAATAACGCCCTAAACAGGCTGGTTTGAGACAGTTTCATATTTCACTCCCTTGGTTTTGGACGCGGCTTTTTGCTGCCGCTTTTGGACCCGCCGTTGCGGTGGATTGACGTTGGATAAGCGAGGGTTGCAGCACGACTTTGCTAAGTTCAGTCGCGCCATCGCCGCGCAGATGTTGCAACACCATGGCCATGGCGGTGGCACCCATATCGGCGATGTGCACCTGCATGGTGGTGAGCGGCGGGCCGACGTGGCGCGCCAATGGAATATCATCGAAGCCCGTGACCGCCATCTGATCCGGAACGGAAACGCCCGCCTCGCGCAGCATGGAAAGGCACCCGACCGCCATCATATCGTTGGCGGCGAACACGGCATCGACGGGCAGCCGACCCGCGATTAACACCCGCGCCGCCTCTGCACCCGCTTCTTCGGAGAAGTCGCCGGGTAGGACAATGGGACTACGCTCTCCGGTTAGCTTCGCCATGGCATTGGAAAAACCCGCCAAACGCTGCTGCGCATCGCGGTTGTCGCGTGGACCCGCGATGTGCGCAATGCGGCGATAGCCCTGCGCCACCATAAACTCGGTCATGGCATAGGCGCCGGCATAATTGTCGATTGCGACGCCGGACACATCCAATTGCTCGACCGGATAATTCATCACAATTGCGGGGATGCCAGCAGGGAGGCATGCGGACAAATGCTCCGCGTCCATATCGGGCGGCATCACCAGCAGGCCGTCAATGCGGCCGTGCATGGCGCGGATGGCGGTGGCCATGCCCTGCGCGCTGCCGTGCATGGAAGAGAGCAACAATTGCATTCCCGCCTGATTGGCAACGCGGTCGATGCCGTGGACCAATTCAGAGAAGAACTCGCCATACACATCGGGCAGGACGACTCCGATAGCATTGCTGCGTTGGCTGGACAGGCTGCGCGCACCACTGTGTGGAATATAGCGAAGTTGGCGAGCGGCGGCCTCAACCCGGTTGCGGGTTTCCTGCGTCACATTGCCATGGCCATTGAGCGCGCGCGATGCGGAGGCGATCGATACGCCAGCGGCCTTTGCCACGTCGCGGATAGTTGCCATATCCTCATCCTCTCCATCCGATTCGCGCCGTTTTGCGCGATTGTTCCGGCTTTGTAACCGGTTCCACGACATCTATGTAACCGTTTCCATGGCGGTTACGCAAGCCCTTTTGTGTGGCCCATCCGTTCGTAGGCTATTGGTCGCCTAGCCGCACTTCGTTATGGTCAAACATTTGGGCGTTCGCGAAATCAAAGCCTAACGTCACGCCTTGTCCGTTTTGCAAATCGGCATTTCCCGCGACTTGCGCGAGGATGGCGAAGTCCGATCCTGCTGATGCGACATGCAAAACCGACGTTCCGCCCAATCGTTCAACAAATTGAACGGTGCCGGACACTGTCGCGGAAAACTGGGATGGCGCGCTGTCTCCCGCCAAATGCAAATGCTCCGGCCTGATACCCATTTCGGCGGGGCCGGCGTGGCCGCGGTAGCCAGTCGCCAATGGCGCGACCAATGCCGGCGATGAAAAACGGCCTTCTTCGTCCAGAATACCGCTTAGAAAATTCATCTGCGGGCTGCCAATAAAGCCCGCGACAAAGCGATTGCCCGGGCGGTCGTAAAGCTCCTGCGGCGTGCCGATTTGCTCCACCAATCCGGCGCGAAGCACTGCGATTCGGTCCGCCAGCGTCATGGCCTCTACCTGATCGTGTGTCACGTAAACCGTTGTGGTTTTTAGTTTTTTATGAAGGTCGGCAAATTCGTACCGCATCTTCACCCGCAATGCCGCGTCAAGGTTGGACAATGGCTCATCGAACAAGAATATCGATGGATTGCGCACAATAGCGCGGCCGATGGCGACCCGTTGCCGCTGCCCACCGGATAACGCGGCGGGTTTGCGTTGCAACATATCGGTCAAGCCTAATATGTCCGCCGCCTGCGCCACCGCAGCGTCGATGTCCGTTTGCGGTGCCTTCGCCAATTTCAGCGCGAATGCCATGTTTTGCGCCACCGTCATGTGCGGATAGAGCGCGTAAGATTGGAAAACCATCGCAATACCGCGCTCCGCAGGTGGCAGGTGGCTGACGTCCCTGCCCGCGATGTCGATGGTTCCGGAATCCAATGTCTCCAATCCCGCGATACAGCGCAAAAGCGTGGATTTACCGCATCCTGACGGGCCGACAACCACCATGAATTCACCGGTTTCGACGGTCAAATCCACCCCTCGCAAAACGGGGGTGTCACCAAAGCCAAGGCGAGCCTGCGTAATTTTTAGTTCAGCCATAGGCCGCCTCTCCTGTTGAATTGTTTCTTGTAACCGGTTACATCAATCTCGCACGGGCCGCTGATAAAGGCAATATCCGTTGCGCGATGACTAACAAATGAGCCGCCCCGCACCATCTTTATGGGCGCTAAATCGGCCAAAACAGAGGAGGGGATGATGCGCAAATATATCGGCAATTCGCCTGACATTTGCGCGTTATCTGACCGCCCGACTTCCCCCAATATCTGTTTCTCGCGGCGGCAGTTTTTCCTGTCCGCCGGATTATTTACAGGATTCCTCCTCATGCCCCAACAGGCCCTGGCGCGCCCGAAATCGACCCGTATTGATTCGCTGATTAAGGCGATGACGTTGGAAGAAAAGGCGGGGCAGTTGACCATCATGCCCGCCGCGTTTGCCAGCGCGCCCGCCACTGCTGCCAATCCTTCCGCCGTCGCCGGCACCGTTGAGGAACAAGCGCAGCAGGTCCGCGATGGCGAACTCGGCGCGGTGTTCAACGGGTTCAGCCTCGACTGGCACCGCAAAATGCAAAAGGTTGCGATGGAGGAAAGCCACCTCAAAATCCCCATGCTGTTCGCGGGCGATGTCATCCATGGCTTCCGCACCATCTTCCCCGTCCCCTTGGCCGAAGCCGCGAGTTTCGACCTCGACTTGATGGAGCGCACCGCCCGCGCCGCCGCCGAAGAAGCCGCATCGGCGGGCCTCGCGTGGAATTTCGCGCCCATGATCGACATTGCGCGCGACCAACGATGGGGCCGCGGAACCGAGGGTGCGGGCGAAGATGTGCTGCTGGGCAGCCGCATCGCCGCCGC
>JBGSSR010000138.1:0-10096 GCA_041736905.1 Sphingomonadaceae bacterium
CGATGTATCTCAGCCGATCGGCGCGCTGCGTGCGGCTGGTGGTGCGCGGCACCTCGCTGGCCGATTCGATGTCGAGCTATCTGTCGAGCCGGCTGGAGGCTGATCCGGCGATCAGCATCGAATATGAGGCCGAAGTCACCGCGCTGTTTTCCGACCAAATGGCCGAGCGGGCGCACATCACCTACAATCCCAAAGCCGATCGTGTGGAGGGCCGTCGTGCCCGGCGCTTAGGGGCAATTACTTTGTCGGAGGGGCAGAATGTTGCCATCGATGATGCCGCCGCGAGGGAGGCCATGTTGGCGGCGGTGCTTGCGCATGGCCTGTCGCTCATCCCCTTTGGCGATGGTGCGCAGGGGATACGCGACCGTGCGGCGTTTGCGGGAGAAAGCGCGCTGTCGGATGAGGCACTCACCGCCACTTTGGACCAATGGCTCGCGCCCATTCTTGCCGGAAAGCGCCGGTTTGCGGACGTGGGGCAGGATGCTTTGCGCCAAGCGCTCACCAGCACGCTCGGTTGGGAAACCGCGCAAAGGGTCGACAAAATCGCTCCCGCACACTTCACTTCACCCGCCGGAACCATCCACGCGATTGATTATGCGGCGGAGACAGGTCCGACAGTGACGTTGCGGGTGCAGGCGTTGTATGGCCTTGACCGACACCCCGTCGTCGGCGCGAACCGGACGCCACTCCTCCTTGCGCTAACCTCACCCGCCGCCCGTCCGGTGCAGGTGACGCGCGACCTGCCCGCGTTCTGGCGCAGCAGTTGGCGCGATGTGCAGCGCGATATGAAGGGCCGCTACCCGCGCCATCATTGGCCCGATGAACCATGGACCGCCACCGCCAGCCTAGCGACGAAAAAGAGGCAGGGGATTTAGGGGCGGCGATAGTAACCCTTGACCAAAGCGCCCCAAATGCGGCAACGGAGGCCAAAGAGACTCACGCCCAGAAAAAGGTGCACCCCATGTCGGCCATCATTTACCAACGCCCCAAAAACGCCATGCAATCGGGCCGTGCGCGCACCGATGAGTGGGTGCTGGAATTCACAGCCAGCGCGGCGAAAACGCCAGATCCCCTGATGGGCTGGGCCGGTAGCGGTGATACGGACAGCCAAGTGAAGCTGACCTTCACCGATGTGGAGGCGGCGAAAGCCTATGCAGCGAAGAATGGCATTGACGTGCAACTGGTCGAAACACCGAAGAAAACCTTGAAGTTGCAGGCGTACGCCGACAATTTTCGGTAATCCAGATCGGCGGGGTTAACCGCCTTGCCGTCCGCGACCTTGACCGCTCCCTTTACCTTTACCGCCATTGCCCATGCCGCGTCCTTGCCCTTGGCCACCCATTGTGCCGCCGCGATCAATGCAGCGTTGAAATGCGGGCAAGTGCCGATCATGGGACGCCCATTGCAACTGCGTTAAGGTCTGCTTTATGGCCGGATTTTCCACCGTCGGAATGATCCGGTCATACAGCGCGATATTCTCAATTTCGGCATCACGCCCCAATTCACACGCGGCGAGCAATGTGTCGGGCGCGCTAATCTGACCCAGATAAGGGTTGGCGGGGACCGTCAAGCCATAGGTTTGATAATGCACGACCACCATATCGGCATGGCGCCGCTCCGCCTCAATAATATTCACAAAAGGCCGTGCGTCAGCAAATTTGGAGAGCACAGCGGTATAAGTCGCCTCTGCCTTATATTCATCGTCCAGTGCCATTTCCAAGGCGGCGCGATCCCCGGACGCCAACGTGCCGCCGCTATCGCTTTGCGCCGCCGCTAATGTCGCGCAGCCTGAGGCGATGACAAGGGCCGCCCCGATAGTTTTTGCGATGCCTGTCGTTTTTTTGTCGATTGCCATGATGGAATCTCCTTTCTGAAAGCAGGCGTGCGCTTCATGGCGCGCGGCAACCTTGATCTGGCGCAAAATGGACAGTTTGCGACAATTTGGCATGGTTTTGCGACCGTGTTGGTAAAAGATAGGGGATAATCCAGCATCAAAAAATATATTGGTCTTTGCCTTGTTGGCGAGCTTTGCTAGCCCGTGGGCATGAGCGACACCAAAGACACCGACCTGCCCGAAGACCCGTTTGACGCCATCGTCGATGCGCCGTTCGATAGCGCGCTGTCGGAGCGGTATTTGGTTTATGCCATGTCCACCATCACGGCGCGGTCATTGCCCGATTTGCGCGATGGGTTGAAGCCTGTGCATCGGCGGTTGTTGTGGGCGATGCGGCTTCTCAAACTCGACCCATCCAACGGCTATAAAAAATGCGCCCGCGTTGTCGGTGACGTCATCGGTAAATACCACCCGCACGGCGATCAGTCGGTCTATGACGCGATGGTCCGCTTGGCGCAGACGTTCGCTTTGCGCTATCCCCTGGTCGATGGGCAGGGGAATTTTGGCAATATCGATGGCGATAATGCGGCGGCCTATCGCTATACTGAGGCCCGCCTAACCCGCACTGCGATGGAATTGATGCAGGGGCTGGATGAGGACGCCGCCGACTTCAAGCCGACCTACAACGGGGAGGATGAGGAGCCGGAAATTATGCCCGGCTTGTTCCCCAATCTGCTCGCTAATGGTGCAGCGGGGATTGCCGTGGGCATGGCGACCAGCATCCCCAGCCACAACGCGCACGAAATTATCGACGCCGCGACGTTACTGATTGACCAACCCGATGCCAGCCATGAGGCGATTATGGAGATCGTCAAGGGACCGGACTTCGCCACCGGCGGCGTGTTGGTGGATAGCAAGGTGGTGATTGACGCCGCTTATGCCAGCGGTCGCGGCTCGATGCGGGTGCGGGCGCGGTGGGTGTTGGAAGAAGAATCGCGCGGGCAATGGGTCGCGGTCATCACCGAAATCCCCTATCAGGTGCAAAAGGGCAAGTTGATTGAACAAATCGCCAATCTGATCGGCGATAAGAAACTTCCGATTTTGGAGGATGTGCGCGACGAGTCCGATGCCGATATCCGCATCGTTCTGGTCCCGAAAAGCCGCAATGTCGATCCGCAGGATTTGATGGATGCGCTGTTCCGCTTGTCCGATCTGGAGAACCGCTTCTCGCTCAACATGAACGTGCTCGATGACACCCGCACCCCGCGCGTAATGGGCATTGGTGAGGTGCTGCGCGAATGGCTGCGCCATCAGATTGAGGTACTCGTCCGCCGGTCACAACATCGGTTGGAGAAGATTGACGCGCGGTTGGAATTGGTTGGCGGGTACATCATCGCTTATCTCAACCTCGATCGCGTGATTGCGATTATCCGCGAAAATGATGAGCCAAAGCCAATTCTAATGGCCGAATTTGAACTCACCGACCGGCAGGCGGAAGCCATTCTCAACATGCGATTGCGGAGCCTTCGCAAGTTGGAGGAAATGGAACTGCGCCGGGAGCAAGAGGCGTTGGAAAAGGAACGCGCGGGCCTCGCCCAACTGCTCGAAAGCCCTGCGCGCCAACGCACGCGGCTGAAAAAAGACCTCGCCGAACTCCGCAAAGGCTATGCCGAGGATACCGCGTTGGGCAAACGCCGCACGGGGCATGAGGAGGCCGGCGCGCCGCGTGAAATCGCGTTGGAGGCGTTTATAGAGCGCGAACCGATCACCGTTATCCTCTCCAAACGCGGATGGGTGAAGGGGATGAAGGGGCACGCCGACCTTGCTCAGGATTTCAAGTTTAAGGAGGGCGACGACCTCGCCTTTGCCTTCCATGCGCAGACGACGGACAAGCTGCTGCTCGCCACCGCTAATGGACGGTTTTACACCATTGGCGCGGATAAACTCCCCGGCGCGCGCGGCTTTGGCGAGCCGATTGGGACGATGGTGGATTTGGAGGCGGGCAACGACATCGTCAGCCTGCTGCCCGTCACGGCGGGGGCCAAGATGTTGCTGGCCGCATCGTCAGGCAAGGGCTTCATCGCCGCCATGGCCGATGTGGTCGCGGAAACGCGCAAAGGGCGGCAGGTGGTGAATGTGAAACCCGGCGTGCGATTGGTCGTCGTGCGCGTCTTGCCCGCCGAAGCCGATAGTCTCGCGGTGGTGGGGAACAACCGCAAATTGGTTATCTTCCCGCTGTCCGAAGTGCCCGAGTTGGCCAAGGGGCAGGGGGTGACGTTGCAGCGGTTTAAGGACGGCAATTTGTCCGATGCGTTGCCTTTCAAATTGGAGGACGGCCTTAGCTGGGCCATGGGCGGCGATACGGGTCGCACGCGCACAGAAACGGACCTGACCCCATGGCGCGTCGCGCGCGGGGCCGCGGGCCGGATGCCGCCGCAGGGGTTCCCGAAGGACAATAAATTCTCGTGAAGGCTTGGGCCGGATCGGGTTGGGGGATTGACTTGGGGCTGACATAAAACTGCGCGATGGTGCGCCAAAGGAGTTTGCTATGCGTCGTTTTTCTACCCTAGTCGTTGGCGTTGCCGCCCTCGCCCTATCCGCCTGCGCGACCACGCCGATGGCCCCAGAAGTGATGAGTGGCGCCCCGCAAGAGGCCGTGCCGCCCGCATCTGCGCAGGCTGCGCTCTCGCCTTATTACGATGGTATCCCCAAATCCAGCTTGCCGGTTGCACCTGCCAACGCCAGCCTATCCGAAGGCACAACACTCACCCGCATCGCGTTCGGGTCGTGCGTCAATGAAAACAAAAGCCAAGCGTTTTGGAACACCATCGCCGCAACCAATCCGCAGCTTTTTCTGCTGATCGGCGACAATGTCTATGGCGATACCGGCGCGACATGGGCGGCGGATATGCCAAGCCTGATTGCCAGCTACGCCAAACTCGCCAGTGCGGGGGAATTCGCCGCCTTTCGCGCCGCTGTGCCGATGATGACCACATGGGATGACCATGACTATGGTGCGAATGACGCAGGCGGCAGCTTCGCGTTTAAGGGCTGGGCGGAGACGGTGTATGAAAACTTCTGGCAAAGCCCCGCCGATGTGGCGGGCCGCCCCGGCGTGTATCAAAGCCGCACCTATGGGCCGCAGGGCAAAAGGGTGCAGGTTATCACGCTCGACACCCGTTATTTCCGGTCGGATTTGGCGCGTTTCCCATTTAGTGAAGAGCGCCGCCCGCTGGGCAATTATGGGCAAAACACGGATGCGGGCGCGACCATGTTGGGGGCGGCGCAATGGGCGTGGTTGGAGGCGGAACTCGCCAAACCCGCCGACGTGCGGATTATCGCCAGCTCGGTTCAAGTGCTGACCGAGGCGCATGATTTCGAAAGCTGGGAAAATTTCCCCAATGAACGCGCCCGGTTCCTGAATGAGCTTGAGGCGGCGGGCGGCGCGAACACCATATTGCTGACCGGTGACCGGCATCAGGGCGGGCTGTATCGCATGAAAACCAGCATCGGCGACGAGATGTGGGAAATCACTTCATCGTCGCTGAATTTCAGTTTTGGCAGCGGCGAAAATGGCGCACGTGAGCCTGACCCTTATCGGGTAGGCGGCCTATGGTCCGACACGAATTTTGGCGAATTGCTCATCGATTGGGATCGCGGCACGGTTGATTTGGTGCTGAAACGCACCGACGGGCAAGTGTTGGAACGCGCCACCGTCGCGGCAATGGAGCGTTAGGCACCTAATGTAGCGCTGGTGCGTGCCCGTTCCACCATTACGCTATAATCCACAGCGGCAGCCGGCGCGATTAGGGTGGCCCGCAGCGCTTCAACCTCGGCGATTGGCAGCCATGGCAATTCATGCGTCGCCAGCGCCGATCCACCCGCCACGCCAAAGCGTATTTTCGCGACGCCCAACGCCTGCGTCAACGGCCCCTGCACCCAATCGACACTTTGCAGCTTGACCAAAGGAAGGATTATAAGGCGTTGATTCCAAATGCCATGGCGAATGAAAATGCGATCATTCGCCACCCAATAATGGTGCATCCGCCAACTGAGCCACGCCGACGCAGCGCTCCAAAGGCCAAGGGCAAAAAACGCGATTTCGGCAAAGGGTACGGCACGCGCAAGCCATGGCTCCTCACGCACAAACGGCGCGTCGGATAGGCCGGAAGCTATCAGCCCGACGGCCAACGCGCAAAGGGTTACGGCCCATATGACCCCGCCGAGCAGGACGGGCAACCGGCGGCCATAGACCGGCTCGCCGGGTGCCAATTCCAAATCAATTTCGTCGAGCAATTGCCCCACCATATCCAACCGTGCGTGCGGGGCGAGGCTGTGATTATCCTGCTTCTCCGCGTCGCGCGCCAGGCTTTCGACGGATAAAGCGTAATAGCCGAACCAGCGGCGCACCGGCCCTGTGCTTATAATCGCGGTTTGAATTCTGTGTACAGGCATCACCACATCACTTTGCGTCAGCAACCCGCGCCGCCGCCGCAAACCGCGCGCTGTGCGGGTGAGGGTGAAGCCGAAATCACGCAAAACAGTGCGGATGATGCCCGTCGTCGCACCAAGCAACAGCAGGCTAAGCGCACCGGCGGCAATGGCAATCGCCTGCGTCACCCAACCCAGATCGAGCAAAAATTGCCCGCGCCCCAGCAGGTCGAACCAGAAATCGGGATTGTAGACGTCGAAAGGGATGAGGAAATCAAACTGATTCATCGCGGCACCGACGATGGCGATGAAAGCCAGCGAGAAATTGAACAGGCCTGCGTTCACCAAATCGGTGGGCGACATGGCATAGAGTGTGTGCTCCTCATAATCCAACACCGTGTCTGCCGCCACATCCGCGCCGTCGATGGTTGGCAGCGCCGATTGCCCTCTTTGCGCCGCGCGAATGGTATCGCGCAATTGGCCCGCCGCCGATAGCGTGAGGGCGTCCAGCGCGCCTTCCTCTCCATCGCCGCCACCGCCGGTTTCAATGGTGACTTTGGCGAGGCCGAATAGGCGGTGCACGGGTTTGCGTTCCAATGCCACATCATGCACCCGTTCCATCGGGATAATGCGGAGGGAACGGGAGAGTAGGCCCTGTTCAATGCGGATTTCCCGCTCGCCGACACTATAGCGGAATCGGTACCAGCGCACGATGGGTGCAATGGCGAAGGCCAAGATGATGAGAGGCAGATAGGGGGCAAACTGCTGCGTGTCGTCATTGCGGAAAAGGAAAAACGCCATGGCAACAAGGCCGATGATGCTGCGCGTGATGAATTGGATGAGTTCACTGACGATGGAGAGCGGCGCCAATCGATGCCATTCGCCATCGGGAACATGCTCCTGTTCCTCAACAGGCTTCTCACCCAAATGAATCAGGCCGCTGTCCGCGTCCATCACGCACTATCCTCACGGATTTCAGAGCGAATATGGTCGCGCAAATCCTGCGCATCGGTGCGCTTAAGGCCGGGCAGGGTAACGACCGAATTGTGCGTCCCCGCGCTGTGCATGACAAGCGAGGCGAGGCCGAACAATCGCTCCATCGGCCCCTCCGCAATATCGATATGCTGCACGCGGCTGAACGGCATGATGGTGTCGACGCGCCACACGTTGCCGCGCTGAATCTGGATTTGGTCGGAACTGAGCCGATAGCCGATACGGCTCCAAATGCGGAACGGGCGGAGCAGGACGAAGAGTGCCAGAAGGAGAATGACTGGTCCGATGATGACACCGTTAGAGATCACTTCATCCTCGGTGAAGTGATTATCGAGAACAAATGCGCCAATCGCCAAGGGTATGGCGATAATCAGGCTTCTCACCATAATGACCCAGCCATAACGGCGACTCACTGGCGTGAACGTTAGCATGGCCTCCGTTGCGTTAAAATTCATGGCTGCAAAATCCCTGTTTCGTCGTCGGCTATATGGCCCTTCGGTGATCCAAATGGCAAGGGTGGATCGTAGATTTGCTAAGTTACAAAGACTTGCGATGCGCGATATTTCGGTTCATAGTTGCGATATAAAATTACGCAACTGTGGTTCAAAAGGATAGGCTATATGGCACACACTGGCGCGCTCTTCGCTTTGGTTCAGGACGTTAGCGGAGCGGAGGATGCCGTTTGGTTGTTCGACCGACTGCACATCCCCGCGGCTTTGCGGGATTGGGATGGGGAAGCTGTGCCGCGCGTCTCGCTGGCGATGGCACTGAACCTTTTGCTTTATCGCGATTTGGTGGCCTCGGTTCCGGCGGCGCAGGAGTATGTCGCCTTGGCTGAGGAAGATGGGCGCACAATAACCTTTGATCATGGCGCGTTACGGACGATTAAGTTCGATGCTGGGACGCCGACCGATGGGCACTTGGCCTTTGACCGGTTTCTTGTGCCGCTGGGTTACGCGGTGGCAGCTGACTATCCATTGCCGCGTTTGAAAATGACGGGCCGCGCCTATTGCCATTTGGATGCAGCGGAGGATGTGCCGCAATTCTTCGTGAGCGAATTGCACGTGGATCAATTTAGCGCGGATTTCGCCAAAGCGGCGCACCGCGTGTTTGATAGCTGGGCCGACCCGTTGGATGCGGCGGCGATGGCGCGGTTGGAGATTTTGGCGGCGGAGCAAACATTGCCCCGCGCCGATGCGGTGGCGCTTCTGCCCGTGTTGCGCGGTGCGTTTTCGCGGCGGCATGCGGTTCTAGCGATGGCAGATTACGATGCCTTGCTCGCCGAAAGCGGGGAGGCGGCGTGGATTGCGACGGAGGGCAATGCGTTTAACCATGCCACCGACCGCGTCGCGGATGTCGATGCCTTGGCCGCGCAGTTGAAGGATCGCGGCATGCCGATGAAAGACACCGTTGAGGTTTCCGCCAAGGGCAGCGTGCGGCAAACTGCGCTGCGTGCCGCGCCCGTGCAACGCCCCTTCGTGGACGCCGATGAGCGGGAAGTCGCGCGCGAAGTGCCGGGCAGCTTCTATGAATTCATCACCCGTGATACCGACGAGGAAACGGGCCGCATGGACTTAGGCTTCGACAGCGGCAACGCCACCGGCATTTTTGCGATGACGAAGACCGCGTAACGCTAATACCCGCGATGAATTCCCAAGAAAAAAGGGCGAGCCATTGGCCCGCCCTTTCATTTTGCGTCTAAAGTGGAGACTAGAGCCAGAAATCGCTCTCATCCAAGGTAATTTCCCCGGTCATACGGATCCAGAAGTCCGCAACGCCGTCGCCATCCATATCGCCTTGCACCGTCGTGAAGCCAACACCCACGACATAGCGAAGTTCGCCAGCGGTTTGGCTGAAGCCATCGGTACCAATGAAGGTAAAGCCGCTGCCTGCATCGCCTGCGATGCCATCGACCAAGGAAAAGTCTACGATATCGCCTTGTGCCTGGCTAAAGTCGCGGATCGCATCGGAGGTTGCTGCCGTTGCGCCGCTGAAATCGCCATCGGCGAACACGAACCGGTCGGCCCCTGCGTCACCATAGAGGTTGTCACGCCCCGCGCCACCGATAATGACATCATCACCGCCACCACCAAGGATGGTGTCGTTGCCCTCCATACCCGACACTATGTTGGAACCACTATTGCCCCGGATATAGTTACCCAGTTCATTACCGGTGCCATCAATCGCCGTGCTACCGCTGAGATAGAGGCGTTCGATATTCTCGCCCAACTCATAGCTTAAGGTTGAGCTTACGGTGTCAACGCCTTCGCCCTCCAATTCGGTGACAACATCCCCAACATTTTCGACGTAATAGGTGTCGTTGCCGGTTCCGCCCTCCATAATGTCCGCGCCCGTCCGGCCATAGAGGGTATCATTGCCGCCACCACCGATGAGCGTGTCGTTGCCCGAAAGGCCGGACAACGTGTTGTTGGCATTGCTACCGACGATTGTGTTGGCAAGGGTATTGCCGGTACCGGAGGAAGCCCCCGCCGACGTCACATTCAGATTTTCAACATTCGCACCCAAAGTGTACGAATTGAGGCTAGAATTGACGGTATCCGCTCCTTCCCCGGCAAATTCTGTGACCACGTCGCTAACGCTATCGACGAAATAGGTGTCATCGCCATTGCCGCCCGTCATAACGTCGTTGTTCGCGCCGCCATTCAGGATGTCGTTGCCGTCTCCGCCGACCAATGTATCGTTGCCGGTTTCACCCATTAGGCTATCGTCGCCATCGCCACCGAGCATGGTATCTGCCCCAGTGCCGCCAAGAATGGTATCATCGCCGCCTTCGCCAAGCAATGTGTCGTTGCTGCCAAGGCCATTGATGGTATCTGC
>JBGSSR010000161.1:0-4664 GCA_041736905.1 Sphingomonadaceae bacterium
GACGCCATCCTCGTGCCCAGCCGGTTTGAGCCGTGCGGCCTTACTCAGCTTTATGGGTTGGCCTATGGCTGCATCCCCGTCGTCGCGCGCACCGGAGGGCTTGCCGACACCGTCATCGACGCCAATGTCGCCGCGCTGAACGCTGGCGTTGCGACCGGCGTGCAGTTTGTGGGCGTGCATTATGCAGCCCTGGCCGAAGCCATCACTCGGACCGTCCACCTGCACCACGACGCGCCCACATGGAAAGCGATGCAACGCGCCGCGATGGCCAGCGATTTCAGCTGGACCGCCAGCGGGAGTGCCTATGCCGATTTATACAAGAGTTTGCTATGATTATCACACACACCACCACGCCGTTCGACGGCCAAAAACCCGGCACCAGCGGCCTGCGCAAGAAAGTGCGTATGTTTGCGCAGCCGAACTATGCCGAAAACTTCATCCAATCAGTGTTCGATAGCGTTGACCGCGATGCCGGAGCCACGCTCGTCATCGGCGGCGATGGGCGATACTATAACCGCACGGTCATCCAGACCGCGATCCGCATGGCGGCGGCGAATGGCTATGCGCGGGTGTTGGTGGGGCAGGGCGGCATCCTCTCCACGCCAGCGGCCAGCCATGTGATCCGCAAATATGGGGCGAGCGGGGGCCTCATCCTCTCGGCCAGCCACAATCCCGGCGGGCCGGATGAGGATTTCGGCATCAAATACAACATCGCCAACGGCGGCCCCGCGCCGGAGGGTGTCACCGACGCCATTTATGCGCGCACGAACACCATCGACCGATATCTGACGGTTGAGGCGAAGGATGTGGACCTTGGTTCCCTTGGCATGTCCGACGTTGCGGGCATGGCGGTGGAGGTCATCGATGCGGTGGCGGACTATGCCGACCTGATGGAAACCCTGTTCGATTTCGCCGCCATTCGCGCCGCCGTCGCGGGCGGGTTTACGATGGCGTTTGACGCGATGCACGCCGTCACTGGACCCTATGCGACGGAGATATTGGAGCGCCGTTTGGGCTTCCCCGCGGGCACGATTAGGAACGGCACGCCATTGGAGGACTTCGGCGGGCATCATCCCGACCCGAACTTGGTCCATGCCAAAGACCTCTACGACCTGATGATGAGCGATGCCGCCCCCGATTTCGGCGCGGCGTCGGATGGCGATGGCGACCGCAACCTCATCATTGGCAAGGGGCGGTTCGTCAACCCATCGGACAGCCTCGCGATGCTGGCGGCCAATGCGGACTGCGCGCCGGGATATAAGGCGGGCCTCAAAGGCATCGCCCGTTCCATGCCGACCAGCGCGGCGGCGGACCGCGTGGCGGCGGCATTGGGCATTCTATGTTTTGAGACGCCGACGGGCTGGAAATTCTTCGGCAATTTGCTCGACGCGGGCATGGCGACCATGTGCGGCGAAGAAAGCGCCGGCACGGGCAGTGACCATGTGCGGGAGAAAGACGGGCTGTGGGCCGTGCTGCTGTGGCTCAATATCCTGGCGGTGCGGGGGGTGAGTGTGGATCAACTCGCCCGCGACCATTGGGCAACCTATGGCCGCAATTATTACGCGCGACACGATTTTGAGGCGGTGGAAACCGCGCGCGCCGACGCGATGATGGCGGAATTGGCGGGCACAATGGACGGCTTGACGGGGCAAAGTTTTGGCCCACTTACCGTCGCGGCGTGCGATAATTTCGCCTATACCGACCCCGTCGGTGGCTCGATCAGCACGAACCAAGGCGTGCGGGTGTTGTTTGCGTGCGGCAGCCGCTTTGTCATCCGCCTGTCGGGGACAGGGACGGAGGGCGCGACTATTCGGCTTTACTTGGAGAAATATGAACCGGCGGATGGCGAGCTTGACGGCGATGTGGGCGCGATGCTGGCCGACCTCATCGACGCCGCCGAGGCGATCGCGGGCATTAAACGCCACAGCGGGCGCACCGCGCCGGATGTGGTGACGTGATGCCCCATCCACCCCTCCTCTTTAGAGGAGGGGCAGCGAGACTTAGGCCTTCAGGCGTCAGTCGCAGCGGGGTGGTGCAGACGCAAGCTTGCGACACCACGTACCTTTGCGACACTACCCCAACCCCTCCTCTGAAGAGGAGGGGCTAAATCATGCTCGGCGCGACGCTTACCGCCACCGGCACCCATTTCGCGGTGCGAGCGCCTTTGGCCGAATGGGTGGATCTATGCCTGTTCCATGGCGATGCTGAAACACGCCACGCCATGCGCCGCGACGGCGAGGATTGGGTAATAGTGGTCACGGGCATCGGCGCCGGCGCGACCTATGGCTTTCGTGCGGGCGGCGCATGGGCACCCGACCAAGGCCTATGGTTCGACGGCGCCAAGCTGTTGGTCGATCCTTATGCCCAGGAACTTGACCGGCCCTTTCAATACGACCCGCGATTGTCCGAATATGGATGGGACAGTGCCGCTTTAGTTCCGCGCGCCATTGTCCAACCCGCGCGCGAGTCAGTGCAGCCTTCGCCGCCAGTGTTCCAACGCGGCGGCCTGATTTACGAGGCGCATGTGCGCGGCCTCACCATGTTGCACCCCGACGTGCCAGAGGCATTGCGCGGAACGGTCGCGGCGTTGGCGCATCCTGCGATTATTGTGCATTTGCAGGGTCTGCACGTCACCGCCATCGAATTGATGCCCATCACGGCATGGATTGATGAGCGCCATTTGCCGCCATTAGGGCTGAGCAATTATTGGGGATATAATCCCGTCGCCTTTGGTGCGCTTGATCCGCGATTATGCCCCGGTGGGGTGGAGGAACTCCGCGCCACTGTCGCCGCGCTACATGAGGCGGGGATTGGCGTTATCCTTGACCTCGTGTTCAACCACACCGGCGAAAGCGACGCGCACGGGCCGGTGTTGTCCCTGCGCGGATTGGACAACGCGGCCTATGCGCACGCGCAGAACGGCGCGCTCATCAACGACACCGGATGCGGCAACACGCTGGATTTCGGACAGCCTGCGGTGCGCGCGCTTACGCTTTCCACGATGCGGCATTTTGTTGCGGCGTGCGGCGTCGATGGTTTCCGGTTTGACCTTGCGCCCGTTCTGGCGCGCGGTCCGGGGTTCAGCGCCGATGCGCCGATTTTTGCCGAGATTGCCGCCGACCCCATTTTGGCCGATCGCGTGATGATTGCGGAGCCATGGGACATTGGCCCCGGCGGATATCAACTGGGCCGCTTTCCCGACAATTGGTTGGAATGGAACGATGTGTTGCGCGACGACGTGCGGCGGTTTTGGTTGCGCGAAGGGCCGATTGCGCCATTGGCCACGCGGTTGGCGGGATCGGCGGATATTTTCGGCAAACCGACCCGAAGCGTGAATTTCCTTGCCGCGCATGATGGGTTCACTTTGGCCGATTGCTGCGCGTATGAAACCCGCCACAATCTTGCCAATGGGGAGGATAACCGCGACGGCCATGGGGAGAATTATTCCCACAACCACGGCGCGGAGGGACCGACGGACGACGCAGCCATCCTCGCCGCGCGCGACGCCACCCTGCGCGCGATGCTTAGCACCCAGTTCGCCTCCACCGGAACCATCATGTTGACCGCTGGCGATGAAATGGGGCGGTCGCAGCGGGGCAATAACAACGCCTATTGCCAGGACAATGCGCTGGGCTGGGTCGATTGGGCGGGGTGTGATGCGGACTTGCTCTTTTATGTGCAGGCATTGGCCGCCGCGCGCGCCACGCATGGCCTCGATTGGACGCAGTTCCCTGAACCTGGTGAGTGGAGCCATCCCGATGGCACCCCAATGGCGGTTGCGGATTGGGAAAATCCCGCAACGAATGCGTTGCAATATCGGCAAAGCGATGGGCCGTTTGAGTTTAGCATTTCGCGCGAAAATCGCTCCATTCTGATTACGCCCTCCGCGCAATAGTGTCGGAAATCCTGACAATTGATGTAACCTGACCGGCGCCGTTAACCAGCGTTATCGGCGCAAATCCGCGCCAAGTGTAAAACTGGCACACCCCTTGCTTTAATCATCGTGATTGGTTGGCGTTCGCGCTTCACCAAACACGATTTGAGTTATGCAATTTTCTGATTCGGGGGAAATATTATGAAAAAAGTAATTTTGGCTTCGGTTGCTGCCGCCGCGATGGCATTGCCAATGGCACCTGCACACGCAACGGGCACGACGTGTTCCTGGTGGCAAACCATCACCGGCACATGCTCGACCGGTAGCAGTTCGTCGTCGTCGGGCGGCACTTCCACCAGCACGTCGTCGGGCGGTCACACCCACTATCGCGGTTGCGGTCACACCGGTTGGTCGTCCAGCTCGTCGACATCTGGCGGCAGCTCCACTTCGGGCGGATCGACCACTTCGACTTCGGGCGGTAGCTCAAGCTATGGCGGTTCGACCACTTCCACCTCGACCTCAGGCGGCGGCTCGACTTCAGGTGGCTCGACCACCTCGACCTCGGGCGGCTCGACCACCAGCGGCGGTTCGACAACCTCGACTTCCACTTCGGGTGGCAGCACGACCTCGACCTCGACGTCTGGCGGTTCGACCACCTCGGGCGGCACCACCAGCAGCACGACTTCGGGCGGTAGCACCACCTCGACCTCGACCAGCACTTCGACCTCGGGTGGCTCGACCACTTCGACTTCGGGTGGCACCACGACCGGTGGCACGACCACCAGCGGTG
>JBGSSR010000206.1:0-12979 GCA_041736905.1 Sphingomonadaceae bacterium
GCGGCGGAGCGGATGGGGCGGCCATTAACCTGCGTAATGATGTCGCCGTTTTGCAGGCCGAGCTTTCCGAACACCGCGCCATCGCCAGCGGGGGCGGCGATAAGCCCAGTGACCGCGCTACCCTCCGTCCGGGGTTGCAGAGTGACACCCGCCTTCACCGTGTCGGCGGTGATTTTGGTGTCGCTGGCGGGTGTGCCTTGGCCAGTTGGCGGCAGGGCGGCATATGCTGCGCCGTCGGCCCCCACGGTTTCTGCGGGCTTTGATTGATCGAGGTAAAGGCGCTCTTTTGACCCACCATTTTGAATGACAACATGGTCATGCGCGACCGCGAACAGCGTCACCCCTGGGATGATCTCGTCGCCCGTCGCGATGCTCATTTGCACGCCATCCTCGCCCGCCAAAATCGCGCTGCCGCCGCCAGTCGATTGGTTGACCGTGGTGCCGAACAGGGTGAGGTTGAGCGCCGTGACCTTCGCCTGCTGCCCCTGCGGTGCATCATTGCGGAAAAACGGATCGAAGGCTGAGAGTAAGGCCGCGCGGTCGGCTACCGGCGTGACCAACGCGCTGGGCGGACGCCATGCGCCGACAGGGCCAATGGGCGTAACAAGGGTCCACCCTAATCGCACCGCCTGCACCAATAGCAGGAGCACGCATGCCGCCAGTAGCCAAGGATACCGCCCCCGGTCCTTACTGCGCGAAAATAGGCGGCGAATGGCCTGCACGTGTGATTACCCCCAAACGATTCGTTTCGTCTTGGCTTGCGAATTAGGGGTGGATTTTTACCTCTACGTGTCGATGATGTTACAATCATGCGTCATGCCATGGCGATGTCATAATTATGTAACAAAAAAGGCCGCCCGTTTCGGGGCGGCCTACATAAAGTCTGGGAGGTTAACGGATTTAAAATTCGATGCTGGCGCTTAACGAGAAGCTTGTGCCGACATCATACCGGTTGAAGAACACACGGCGGGTTTCGAAATCCTGAAACTCCTCATAATCTGTGCCGAGTAGGTTCCGCGCCTCAAATTTCAAATCGATGGTTTGCCCGCCAAGGGTAATCCCCTGCCGCGCAACAAAGTCCAGTTTCCAGCCGGGACTTTCGACCACATCCGGTTGCCCCGCCGAACCGCGCCGAGTGACACGGTCGCTCGCATAGCTCAGCAACAATGTTTGTTGCGACAAGCCATCGGTATCTTCCATCCCGATTTGGACGTTCACCAAATGGTCGGATTGGCCGGTCAGGGGCGAACCATCAACGAAATAGTTGCTGGCCGGTTGTGGACCCACGGCGAGGAAATCCAATACGGTGTCGCCATCGCCGACTTTCAGTTCCGACTTGGTATAGGTGTAGTTCACCGACATTCGCAAACGGCGTGTGGTGAAGAAATCACCACCCATATCAACAAGATCGATAAACTTCACACCGTCCAATTCGACACCATAGAGGTTAGCGGTCGGTGCGTTGGCGAAGCTGGTATAAAACTCCGATTGTTCCGGCGAAAGGAAGGTTTCGATGGGCTTGTCGATTTTCTTGAAGAAGCCTGCAATCGAAATATTCTGTTCCGATGCGTAATAATATTCGTATCGGATTTCCGCGTTGGTCAATTCGCTGTCTTGGAGCAACGGGTTGCCCAGATATTCACTGTTGGTTTCTGGGTCGTAATAGCGTTGGAAAATCAACTCACGGAATTGTGGGCGTGCGATGGTTTTCGATGCGTTGAGGCGCACCTGCATATCGGGCGCAACTTCCCAAGTAAGCGTCGCGGCGGGCAACCAATAGCTGTTTTCCAACGTCGTGGTCGATGGCAGCGCCGTACTGTTGGTGAAGATTTGCACCGACGACACGCTTTGCTTGCCATCCTCATAACGAACGCCAAGGTTCAGGTTGACGCCCATGGTCAATTCCGCCTGCACTTGCGCATAGCCCGCATGGGTGACCAAGGTTGCTTCAAACGCAGGGTTGCTTTCGGTGGTTTCCGACAGGCCGATGTTCAGGAAATCAACCACATCTTGCGACAGCAGGAAGTCGGGGCGCAGCAGGCTGAACCCTTCATTCTGAGGCAAGTTCAAGGCACCGCCCGCGCTGAACAAAAATTCGCGGCGTTCGGAATAGCGTTTGGTGTCGGTATAGGCGTAACCAGCGGACAGCGTAACGCGGTCCATGACATCGCCGGACAAGTCAAAGCTACCCGCCCACAAGTCCTCATTCAAATCGGAAAAGGCAACGCTGGCTGACCCCGGGTTACCGTTGTTCAAGTTGTTTTGGTAGAAATCGCCAAACACCGCGCCATCGCGTTCATTGCGGGTGTATTGGAAGGACAACTCATACGGAGCCTCCCGCTGCGAGTTCGCGTATACGCCGCGCACGTCCAATTTGACGGGGCCGATTTGGAATTCGCCGACCAATTGCGTGTCAATCAATTGCCGTTCAAACCATGCCGTATCTTGGCGCACGATGGAGAAATCGCCCAGGTTTTGCTCTTCACCCTCGGCTAACCGCGTTTGTTTGACGGTATCGCGGATGTAAAGGTTGGTCCAACGGATCTGATGATCGCCGAATTCCAAACCAAAGCCGAGCAGGCCATTGACCACGACGCGATTTTCGGTCGATACGCGGCGGAAGTCGCTGGCCAACACCGTTTCAGATGCCGCCGTTTGTTGCGTAATGTCGCGGGTGCGCCATTTGTTGTTGATTCCGCCGGTCGCAATCACGCCTAGATAGACGCCATCGCCCAACTCAACCGACGTACCGCCGGTGAGCGAGCCGCTGAAATTCATTGGGATGTTGTTGTTTTTTTGGATCACGCCATTGTCGGCATTGACGATGGCTCCCGCAATCGCTTGCTGATCCACGCCCAAATCGCCGATGCGTTGGCCGCCGGAGAGGAATGCTGCAACAGGTGCAGTCAATCCACGTGACCCATTGTCAAATCCGGTCCAATCGGTTTCGCCGCCAAAATAGGTGTAGCCCAATTGGCCGGTAGTTTCGCTATCGCCGCCGCCGCCGATGCTGATTTCCAAGAAGGATTCCGTTGGCACTGCTTTGGTGGTCAGGTTGATAATACCGCCGCCAAATTCGCCGGGAAGGTTGGCGCTATAGCTTTTTTGCACCAACGACGATGCAATCACGCTGGTCGGGAAAATGTCCAATGGCACCACCCGGCGCAATGGCTCGGGGCTTGGCAACGACGAACCGTTAAGCAAAGCGGAAGAATAGCGGTCGCCAAGGCCGCGCACATATACAATGCCGTTGCCAACAACGCTAAGCCCGCTAACGCGCGACAAAGAACCCGCGATGTTGCCGTCGCCGGTGCGGGCGATGTCCTCTTCGGACAACAACGTCACAACTTCCGGCGTGGTGCGCACAACGTCGGGGGAGAAGCGGCCCTGCACCACGATTTCGCCGTCAAAGCCACTGGCCGAAACGTCTGTCTCTTCGGTGGTTTCTTCTGTCGTTTCTGGTGCGGCCTGCTCTTCAACTGGCGGCGTTTCTTGCGCGAAAACTGCGGCAGGCGTCACCAAAGCGGTGGTTGCCAGCAAAAGGCGCCATGCGGCCATGGACTGTGTCATCGGATTTCCCCCGGTCTTTTGAATTCTAAGTGAAAAGGCGGGACGCCGCGTTTGTGTCGCTGCGCCCCGCCCTTGTCGTCGTTAGCCGATTAGGTGGTCGGCAAGGAGGTGCAGAGGCTGGCCGTCGTGTTGAACGTCGCCGTTACCGAGTCGCAAGTCCAACCGCGATACCATGTGTCCGCCGCATCCTTGACTGCGCCAACATAGTTGGTGACGTCAAAGCCAGCGTCGTAGGTTTGCGGGTTGACCGCGGTGCGGCTTGTTTCGTTCGCACCGTTGGTGAACACACCGGACAAAGAGAACACGAATGTCGCATTGTTGTTCGGTCCGCCATTGAACAGCGAGACGATTTGCGCATTGGTGTTGCCGTTGCCGCCACGAATAGGGTCGGTTGCGGCGCACGACATGTTGACCGATGCGAAGACCACTGGGCCGGCTTCATCCAAGGCCGGGTTGGCGGCGCGAATGGTTTCGGGGTCGTCAATACGGACGCATGGCAGACCGGGGCTGTCGAGCAAGCCGTTGATCAGGCTATAGTCCGCGCCGCCACGAATACGCATCGCCACACCGTTGCTGCCCGAAGTCGAGCGTTGCAAGAAGGTGAAGTTTGCGATTTTCGTGTTTTGGCGAGGCGTGTTTTCGACCAGAGTGTTGGTGGTATCGACCTCAATCGAGCTATCGCCGATGTTCGAACCGCCGCGTTGAATGGCCATAACGTATTGGAACGTTCCCTTAAGGCCAACGTCGGTGTCAACACCGTCATCTTCTGCGCCGGTCACGACCAGATATTTGGTTTTCGTGACGCCGCCGAAATATTCAACGCCATCGTCCGAGCTGTTGTGCGATTGGATGTATTCCAATGTTGTGCCGCTGCCGACGCCCGATGGGGTCAACGATTGCAATTCGCTGTTACCGGACAGGACATAACCCGAATAACGGATTTGGACATACTTCATCGTGCCGCTGTTGTCGGTTGGCGATGCGCCGCCATACAATGCTGGGTCAGCAGCACCTTCGGTTTGACGGTCACAGGCTGCGGTGCCGGGCGTGGAGCCTGCGACGCGGCAATCGGTGATCGGCGCGCGGCCCATCAACACAACGCCGCCCCATTGGCCGGACGATTGGTCGGTGTTCAGGCCGAGGATGTTATCGCGGCTGGTGAAAATAATCGGCGCAGTTGCGGTACCGGTTGCGTTGATGCGGTTACCACGGTTGACGGCCAACCAGCTAACGCCGGTGCCGCCATAGACGATGGCACCCGGTGCGATGGTCAATGTGACTGCCGCAGGTGCGCCAGCCGCCGTGACTGCGCCCAAATCGGTGCCGACGTCAACGCGGCCGGGAAGTTGATAGAGAAGGCCAGCGATTTTCGGCAACGTGATGCTGGCGTTAATGCGTGCGGGCAGCGAGCATACGCGCCACGTGCCGGTTGGGCCAGTGATGGTGCCGTCGTCTTTCAATTGTTGCGGGTCGGCAATGGTGGGGCAGCCTGCGGCAGGAGTGACCAATGTGGTGGTGGTGCCGCCAGTTGTCGTACCGCCGGTGCTTCCGCCCGACGTGGTCGTTGGATTGTTAATCGTGATGTTACCACCGGTGCCGGGCGAAGCGATTTCATCCGCGCCACATGCACTTACCAACACCGCTGCTGCGCTAGCCACCAAAAGCGACCGAATCTGTGCCATTGCCATTTGTAATTCTCCACAAGTATCTGATAGAATTGAAATTCTAGATGCGTGGGAGGTCGAATCAATTCGTCCCCACCCCCGTTGCAAGGGCGGGTTAGGCGCGACGCGTGACGTGGTGATGTTGCGACCATGACTCAGGGATGGCGGTTATGTGTCGAATTTATTGCGGCGCACAATACCGCATGAAAAAGGGGGAGTTGCCATCGCAAATCCCCCTTTAGCAATACTTGTCCTTTGGCATTGATTATAAACTTAACGCATCGCCATTTGTGCATTCACGCGGTTCAACCCATTTTCGGCAAGGTCATGACTGTCAACGACCGCACCATTGGAAAGGACCAATTTTGTGGATCGGGTTTGTGTTAGAACGGTGCCATACAGATGCCGCGCATTGGCGTAATCGCCGGTGCGTTCGTAGGCTAAGCCCAAATTCAACATCTGCGCAGGGTCATCATGGCGCACATTGGTGTCTGATTTTATGGCACGTATTGCGCCTTCATTATCGCCAGTTGTCAATTGGGTGTAGCCAAGCGAGCCCTTGGGATAATTGATCTCTGCATCCCCGGCAACAGCAGGGCATGCAATGGTCAGCGCAGCCAACGCGCCGAAAACAGCCTTTTTAAGCATATCACTCTCCTTTATTTTCGGGTCACGGGCAGGCCGAGTATGTTCGACATTCTATGACCATATCAAAATATTGCACTTATATGACATTGAGTGCAACAAAAATGTAATATTTATGTCCAGCGTTTTGCCGTGTCGCCGCATATATTTGCGGCCGCCTTTTTTGCTTGCTTGCCAAAGTCATTATTTCGAATATATTAGAAATATGGAATTAAGAGAATATCTGTGACTACAGACACGCACTGGGCGACCGAAGCGCTGGCCGCTTTGGCGCATGAAACGCGGCTGACGGTATTCCGGATGCTGGTGCAGGCGGGGCCGGAGGGCATGATTGCGGGCGCGATTGCGGAGGCGTGCGGCGCGCCGCCGTCGACTATGTCGCACCATCTGGCGACATTGGAACGTGCAGGATTGGTGCAGTCGGAACGCGAAAGCCGCCTCATCCATTACCGTGCCGATTATGCGGCAATGCGACGGTTGCTGACATTCCTGATGCAGGATTGTTGCCAAGGCGCGCCGGAGATGTGCGGCGATTTGTTATCCAATTTCAAATGCGAGGCCTGACATGACCGACCCGATGAACATCCTCATCCTCTGCACCGGCAACAGCGCGCGCTCGATTTTGGGCGAGGCGCTCATCAATCATTCGGGCCAAGGACGCCTGCGCGGATTTTCTGCGGGCAGCTTCCCAAAGGGGTGCGTACACCCCGGCGCTCTGGCGGTGCTGGCGCGCAATGGGGTTCCGGTGGAGGGCGCTTCGTCAAAAAGCTGGGACGTGTTCACTGGCCCCGATGCGCCGCCGTTACACATTGTCATAACCGTTTGCGACAATGCGGCGGGCGAAACCTGCCCCATCTTCCCCGGCTCGCAGATCAAGGCGCATTGGGGTATCGAAGACCCCGCCGATGCCGAACCGGGCGACGCGGAAATCGCGGCGTTCGACAAAGCCTATGCCGAAATGCGCGCGCGGGTGGAAGCGATGGTCACGCTTGATTTAGCCCAAATGGACCGCGACGCGATCCGCGACGCCTTGGCGGATATTGGCACGATGGCAGGCGCAACCGCGCTGGCCAAGGGGGCGTAAGCGATGGACAGCACCGCATCGCCAATGGGCGTGTTTGAACGATACCTGTCGCTTTGGGTCTGCCTTGCCATCCTCGGCGGGCTTGCCATTGGCGTCGTTGCACCATCCGCCGCGCAGGGGCTCGCCGCTCTCGAAATCGCCAACGTCAACCTCGTCGTCGCAGTGCTCATCTGGGCGATGATTTACCCGATGATGGTCGGCGTCGATTTTGGCAGCATCCGCGATGTGGGGAAGAAACCCAAAGGCCTTGTCATCACCATCGTCGTCAATTGGGCGATTAAGCCGTTCACAATGGCGGCGCTGGCGGTGCTGTTCTTCGACTATATCTTCGCCGCGTTCATTCCGGCGGGGGAGGCGGACCAATATATTGCGGGGCTTATCCTGTTGGGCGCCGCGCCCTGCACAGCGATGGTGTTCGTCTGGTCGCAAATGACGAAGGGTGACCCGGCCTATACCCTAGTGCAGGTGGCGGTGAACGACCTTATCATGATCGTCGCCTTTGTGCCGATTGTCGCGGTGCTGCTGGGCGTGACGGACATCAGTGTGCCGTGGGACACGTTGCTGCTGTCGGTGCTGCTCTATGTGGTCATCCCCTTGGCGGCGGGTGCGTTCACGCGCAGCCGGATTATCGCGGCGCATGACGGCGACGTGGGCGCGGTTGATGCATTTACAGCGCGGTTAAAGCCGTGGTCGATCATCGGTCTGCTCGCCACTGTGGTTCTCCTTTTCGCATTCCAAGCGGAAACGATTGTCGCCAATCCGCTGCTCATCGCGCTCATTGCCGTTCCCATCATCCTACAATCCTATGGCATATTCGCTATCGCTTATGGCTGGGCAAAGCTGTGGGGCGTGCCGCATAATATCGCTGCGCCCTGTGCGCTGATTGGGACATCGAATTTCTTTGAACTCGCCGTCGCCGTCGCCGTCGGCTTGTTTGGCCTAAGCAGCGGCGCGGCATTGGCCACCGTGGTCGGCGTTTTGGTGGAGGTGCCGGTGATGCTCTCGCTCGTCGCGATCGCCAACCGCACGCGCGGCGCGTTTCCGGCGGGATGAGGGGGCGGATATGACCACCCGTTTGCGCACCCTGTCCGAACCAACGCATCTGCCCGCGCTTAAACCCGAATACGCGCACAATCGGCCCGCCCTCGGCCTTGGCCCGATGGAGCATCCGCCGCGCATCTTGCTGCTCTATGGCTCTTTGCGCGAACGCTCCTATTCGCGCCTCGTGGTGGAGGAATCCGCCCGCCTCCTCCAATATTTTGGGTGTGAGACGCGGATATTCGACCCATTCGATTTGCCGCTCCCCGACCAAGTAAAGGACGATGACCATCCCGCCGTCGCCGAATTGCGGGAACACTCGCTGTGGTCCGAGGGGCAAGTCTGGTGCAGCCCCGAACGCCACGGGCAGATTACCGGCATCATGAAAACGCAGATTGACCATCTGCCGCTCGCCTATAAGGGCCTCCGTCCGACGCAGGGGCGGACATTGGCTGTAATGCAAGTCAGTGCGGGGTCGCAAAGTTTCAACAGCGTCAACACGCTGCGCATCCTTGGCCGGTGGATGCGGATGGTGACCATCCCCAACCAATCCTCGGTGGCGAAGGCGTATCAGGAATTTGATGAGGCAGGCCGGATGGTGCCATCCTCCTATTACGACCGGATTGTCGATGTTATGGAGGAATTGGTGCGCTTCACCATCCTCATGCGACCGCACGCCGCGCAATTGGTGGACCGCTATTCCGAGCGGGTGGAGAGGGGCACGCCAGTTGATACGCCGGTGGAAGCGGCAGGTTTGGTAATCCCTTAAAGTGGGCTCGACGCATTTTAGGGATACGGCTTACTTGGGTCGATATCCATAAATCACTGCGTTGTAGCGCAGAAACCTTGGCTCCCCGGTAAGGATTCGAACCTTAATAGTCGGAGTCAGAGTCTGTAGTCTTACCGTTAGACGACGGTGGACTAGGCGTGCGAAGTAGGCTTGCGCCCTTAAGCTGTCCTGGCAAGCGCCGCTGCTCTCCGCTCCGGCCACCCACAGCCAAAGTCCTTGCATTTCGCGGCAACGATGCCTAATCTCGCGGCCAAGTGCTGCTGGGTATTGGCCCTTGTAGCGATCATTGAATGAGAAGTTTTACGGCTATGGTCGATCGTATCGACTCGACACCCAGTCGGGGTGAGCCGCAGGGTTCGGACTTGGATGGCGCAGGTGAGCGCCTTTCAGATAACCGAAATGCTCCGGCGGGTCATATGCAAAATCAGCGGCGCGGTGCGCCTGCGCCAGCAAATGGGCGGGCCAAAAATAGCGTCAGTCCCAACCTGTCTAAGCCGCTATCCAATGCTGGACCGGCGCGCAATTTGAACCGCTTCCCCGGCGCGGCTCCGTTTCAGGGGACGCAGCGGCGCAGCTATGCTGCGATTGATTTGGGCACGAACAACTGCCGCTTGCTGATCGCACGGCCAAGCCATGATGGCTTTATCGTCGTCGATGCGTTTTCGCGCGTGGTTCGGCTAGGCGAGGGGTTGGCGGCAACGGGCCGCATTTCGGACGAAGCCATGGACCGCGCGGTCGCGGCGCTCTCCATCTGTGCCGATAAATTGAAACGCCGCAATGTCGCGCTCGCTCGGTCGGTGGCGACGGAGGCGTGCCGCCGTGCCAGCAACGGTGCGGGCTTTATCGACCGTGTGAAGCGGGAAACCGGCATTTTGCTGGACGTGATCAGCGCAGAGGAAGAGGCACGATTGGCGGTTTTGGGGTGCCATGTCCTCCTTGAGCCGGGTGAATCCAATGCCATGATTTTCGACATTGGCGGCGGGTCTACCGAATTGGTGCTGGTCTCTACAGAGGGGCCAGTGCCGCGCATTCTCGATTGGCAAAGCGCGCCATGGGGCGTCGTCTCGCTCACCGAAAGCACGCGCGGTGATATGGACAGCGAGGATAGCCGCCGCGCCATTTACGCCGAAATGCGCCAACGGGTGAGCGATGCGTTTGCACCTTTCGCGGCGCGATTGCCCGATGTCACCGGATTAGGGCCGCGACTGCTGGGCACGTCGGGGACGGTCACGACCTTGGCCAGCCTGCATCTCGGCCTGCCCAGTTACGACCGGCGGGCGATTGATGGCCTTATCGTGCCTTCGGATTCCATGCGCACCATTAGTCAATCCTTGGCGGGTATGAGCCTTGATGAACGGCGCGGTGTGCCGTGCATCGGGCGGGAGCGCGCCGATTTGGTGGTTGCAGGTTGCGCGATATTGGAGGCCATTCTCGACATTTGGCCCGCCGAGCAATTGGGCGTCGCCGATCGCGGCATTCGTGAGGGTATTTTGCGCACCCTTATGGACGCTGATCAACGGCTTACGCGGCGGAGTTAAGAGTATGGCGAAACTTCCCGATGCCGGTCATGTCCGCGTCAAAACCGCGCGCCGCCGGACGGCGCAATCGACGCGCTGGCTCGACCGGCAATTGAACGACCCCTATGTCCGCCGCGCGAAGGCGGAGGGGTATCGCAGCCGTGCGGCCTATAAAATCATTGAGTTGGATGAGAAATTCCACTTCCTGCGCGGGGCCAAGGCCGTCGTCGATTTGGGCATTGCACCGGGCGGTTGGACGCAGGTTGTGCGCAACCAAGTGCCCAATGCGGCGATCGTCGGCATCGACCTTCTGCCCGTTGACCCCATTGAGGGCGCAACGATTTTCGAGATCGATTTCACCGACAACAGCGCGCCTGATAAGATCATCGCGGCGCTGGGTATGCAGCCAGACTTGGTGATTTCCGACATGGCGGCAAATACGGTGGGGCATAAGCAAACCGACCATTTGCGCACTATGGGCCTCGTTGAACTCGCCGTCGATTTCGCGGTGCAGCATTTGACGCCGGGCGGGGATTTCGTTTGCAAAGTCTTCGCGGGCGGGACCGATGGCGAACTCCTGCAAATCCTGAAAAGCAATTTCAAAACGGTGAAACACGCCAAACCCCCGGCCAGCCGCAAGGGTTCGGTCGAATGGTATGTGATTGCGCAGGGGTTTAAGGGGCGTCCTGAGAGCTAGCGGGTGGTTGACCGCTGTATTCCGTCGCGCCATAAACGGTGGCGGAGGAACTCATGCCCACTTTCCTAAATGTCCTACCCGGCGACCCCGCGCCAGAGGCCACTGTGCGGTCGTTTGCCAATCCGCGTTATGTGCTGGGCAGTGCCGCGGGGCGGTATTTGGTGCTGTGCTTCTATGGCAGCGCGGCGGATGCGCACGCACAGGCGGCGATACAAGCGGCAATGGCCCGGCCCGACCAGTTCAATGATGCCAAGGCCTGCTTTTTCGGGGTTAGCGTCGATGCCGCCGATGAGGCGCAAAAACGGGTGCAGGATCGCTATCCGGGATATAGGTTTTTCTTCGATTTCGATTGCGCATTATCCCGCAAATATGGCGCGGCGGCGCAGGAAAGCGAAGACGGCGGGCGGGTGCCGCTTCGCCGAATTTGGGTGATCCTTGACCCCAATATGCGTGTGCGCAGCGTTATTCCCTTCCGTCCCGACCAAGCCGATATTGCGCAAGTGATGACGGAAATGGACGCTTTGCCGCAGCCGCATTTGGCAACGGGGGAGGAATGGCATGCGCCTGTGCTGCACCTGCCGCGCGTGTTTGAGCCGGAATTATGCGCCGCCTTGGTCGCCGCCTATGACGCGGCGGGTGGCGAGCCATCGGGCTTTATGCAGCAAATTGACGGCAAGACGCGACTGGTCACAGATGACGCGCATAAGAAACGCAGCGACCATTTGCTGACCGACGAGCGCCTCATCAATGTCACGCGCGAACGGGTTCACCGGCGCATCGTGCCGCAGATTCAGAAAATGCATCAGTTTGTCGTGACGCGGATGGAGCGGTTTCTGGTCGGGTGCTACACCGCAGAGGATGGCGGCCATTTCCGCGCGCATCGCGATAACACGACCAGTGGCACGGCGCACCGCCGCTTTGCCGTGTCGATTAATTTGAACAGTGATTTTGAGGGCGGCACTTTGTCTTTCCCCGAATTTGGGCAAAGGCAATATAAGCCCGATACCGGCGCGGCGGTGGTGTTTTCCTGCTCGCTTTTGCATATGGTTGCGCCCGTGACGGCGGGGCGGCGCTATGCGTTTATCCCGTTCCTATACGATGATGCTGCGGCTAAAATACGCGAGGCGAACAACCCGCATTTGGCGGAGGGTTTGGGTGCGTATCAGGCGAGTTAGTCGGCCCTCCCTAATCCGCTCTCATGGCCAACGCCGCCATCGATTCCGCCGCTTCGGCCAGCAACGCATCTTCTGCGCCGCCTTGGCCAACACTTTCGCGCCCAATCATCATCAGCGACGGCACGGCTAGCGGGCTAATCCGATCAAGGTCCATATGCAGCATAGAATCCGCCGCACGGTCAAGCAAATCGCCCAACCTCCCGACATCGGTCATCCGCGCCCGCGCATCGACCCATGCGGCCTCAAGCAGCAGATGATCCGGCTCATATTTGCGCAGCACATCATAAATAAGGTCAGTCGAAAACGTGACCTGCCGCCCCGACTTTTTCTGCCCCGGATGTTGCCGTTCAACCAAGCCGCTAATCACCGCAACCTCCCGAAAGGCGCGTTTGAGGAGGTAGCTTTGCTCCACCCAATCCACAAATTCATCGGCGAGGATGTCGGCGGACAACAACGCCTTTGGGTCGGTTACGGGATGTAGGCTCCAAATGACCAAAGCAAAATCATTCGCCTGAAACCCCAATGGCATAAGACCCCGCGTCTCCATTCGGCGGGTGAGCAGCATGCCGAGCGATTGGTGCGCATTCCACCCCTCAAACGGATATAGCACCATATAATACCGCCGGTTTTCCTTCGGGCCATGCGGGAAAGTTTCGACTAAAAGCTGGTCAGGTTCCGGCATGGCCGACCGCCAATCCTGCATCTCCAACCATTCGCGGACATCATCGGGAAATCGCGCCCAACCCGCTCGGTCGGTCAGCATCGCCAGCACGCGCCCCGCCAAATGCGTGGTAAGCGA
>JBGSSR010000234.1:0-6018 GCA_041736905.1 Sphingomonadaceae bacterium
ATCTTACCCGATGCCGCGCCGGGCGAGGCAGGCAGGCCGCGAGTCAGTACATCGCGCGCCGCTTTCGGGTCCAATGTAGGGTGCAGCAATTGGTCGAGCGCCATCGGGTCAACGCGGCTCACGGCCTGCTCCTCGGTAATCAGCCCCTCACCTACCATTTCCACGGCGGCGCGCAACGCGGCCTTCGCCGTGCGCTTGCCAGAGCGGGTTTGCAGCATCCACAACGTGCCGCGTTCCACCGTGAATTCAATGTCTTGCAAGTCGCGGTAATGCTGCTCCAACCGCTCAAACACCGCCGCCAATTCGGTGAAGGTTTCGGGCATCGCTTCCTCCATCGACGGCTTGTCCTCGGGAGCGCTCGCGGCCAGACGCGCGGCCTTCGTCAAATATTGCGGCGTGCGGATTCCCGCCACCACATCCTCACCCTGCGCATTCACCAGCCATTCGCCGTAATAGATATTCTCGCCCGTCGCGGGGTCGCGGGTGAAAGCCACGCCGGTCGCCGATGTGTCGCCCATGTTGCCGAAAACCATCGCCTGAATATTCACCGCCGTGCCCCATTCGGCGGGGATGTCGTTCAGGCGGCGATAGACCTTGGCCCGGTGTGATTGCCAGCTGTCGAACACCGCACCAACCGCGCCCCACAACTGCTCATGCACATCCTGAGGGAAGGGTTTGCCGAGCGCTTTGGCCACAATTTCCTTATACTCTGCCACCAACGCGCGCCAATGATCGGCGCTCAAATCGGTGTCGTTGTAATAGCCGTTGTCCTCTTTCAGGATTTCCAACGCTTCCTCAAAATCGGCATGGTCAAGGCCAAGGACAACATCGGAATACATCTGCACAAAGCGGCGATAGCTGTCCCACGCGAACCGCGCATCGCCGCTCGCCGCCGCCAAAGCCTCCACGGTTTCATCGTTGAGGCCAAGGTTCAGCACCGTGTCCATCATGCCCGGCATCGACACCCGCGCACCCGACCGGACGGAGACGAGCAACGGATTGTCCGCTGCGCCAAAGCCCTTGCCCGTCGCATTCTCAACGTGCGCAATGCCGGCGGCGACTTGGTCGCGCAGGTCGGCGGGGAACACCTCACCCTCCGCATAATAGCGCGTGCACATTTCGGTGGAGATCGTAAATCCGGGGGGCACGGGCAATCCAATGCTGGCCATTTCGGCCAGATTGGCGCCCTTCCCGCCGAGCAATTCCTTATCCGTGGCGCTGCCCTCTGCTACGCCGCCACCGAATTTGTACACATATTGGGTCATGCTTTGGTCCCTATTTTCGGGTTAGAATTGGCATTCCCTTGGGGAGGAGATTGGGGGCCTTTACCCCTCAATCTTCGAGAAATCAGCCACATTGTGCACCGCAGCACGAATTTGTGCAAGCAGCGACAGGCGCGCAGCTTTCTTGGCGGGGTCGGGGTCGTTGACCATGACATCGGTGAAGAATGCGTCGATGGGTTGGCGAAGCGAGGCAAGCGCGGCCATGGCATCGCCAAAGCGTTCGTCGGCCACCGCTGTTTCCGCCCTAGGCGCGGCATTGGCGAGGCCGGCGATGAGGGCCGCCTCCGCGGGTTCGGGGGAGTAGCCCAGCGACGACAGAACGAGCGCAGCGTCCACGCACTCCTCCTTCTTCAAGATATTCGCCGCGCGCTTATATCCGGCGAGCAGGTTCGCCCCATCGTTGGTTTCCACAAACGCCTGCAACGCCTTCACACGGGCCAGCAAGCGGACGAGGTCGTCCTCCCCGCCAAGCGCAAACACAGCGTCGATGAGGTCATGGCGAACACCCGCTTCTTTTTGCTGGACCTTGAGGCGGTCGGCGAAGAAGTCGAGGAGGTCAGTCGACAGTCGTTCCGCGCTCATCATCTCAATTTCGATACACGCTGAAAATTTATCGTAATCAATTTGATTTGGCGTGGCGTCAAGATTTTCATGTGAAAATGCGATTGAGTATAACCCGACCTCATCAAGATCATCAATTGTTTGAAAAAACCGCAATTCGCAGTCTGGATCAAATTCTTCCAGAGCACGTAATCCACGGCGAATGCCTTGAAAGTTTCCACGCGGATAAAAAGCAAGCAGCCAATCATCTCTTTCGGACAGATTTACCCAATGCTCTTGCAATGATACTTTACCAAATTCCGCTAGGTTAAGCCGCAAATCATTCTGCTGAATCAGTGAAATGATAGCTAAACAAGCACGGCGCAGTGCAAACGGGTCTTTGGAACCAGTGGGTGGAAGCCCAATCGCAAGAAAACCGATCAAAGTATCCAACTTATCAGCCAAACTCACCGCCACCGTCACGGGAGCGGTGGGCACATCGTCGCCCTGCCCCACAGGCTTGTAATGGTCGCGGATGGCGTCGGCCACCTCTGTTGGCAAACCCTCGGCGCGGGCGTAATAGCCGCCCATTAGGCCCTGCAATTCGGGGAATTCGCCGACCATTTCGGTGACCAAATCCGCCTTGCACAACTGCGCCGCTTGCTCGGCCCAATCTGCAAGCTGAACAGCGCCGGGGTCGCCAGCGACAATCCCCTCCTCACACAACCACCGCGCCAGCTTCGCCACGCGCTCGACCTTGTCGGCCAACGTGCCCAATTTCTCATGGAATACGATGTTTTTGAGCTTCTCGGCATGGACGGCGAGCGGCGTTTTCTGGTCCAATTCCCAGAAGAACTTGGCGTCGGACAGCCGCGCGGCCAGAACCTTTTGGTTGCCCTCCACAATCGCCGCGCCGCCGTCTGTGGCCGCGATGTTGGCGGTGCAGACAAAGGCGTTGGTGAGTTTTCCAGCGGTATCCTCACACACAAAATACTTCTGATTCACCCGAGCGGTCAGTTGGATGACCTCCGGCGGCACGTCCAAAAACGCCGCGTCAAATCGGCCCAAGAGCGGCACAGGCCATTCGGTCAGGCCCGCGTTCTCAACGACCAATCCTTCGTCCGCGACCAATGTCAAACCCGCATCGGAGGCAGCCTTCGCCGCGCCATCGCGGATCAGCCCCTCGCGCTCCTCATGGTCCACCAACACGAAAGCGGCGCGCAATTTGTCTGCATAGTCGTCCGCGCCATCGATGCTAATCGCACCGGCGGAATGGAACCGATGGCCCATAGTCTCCCGCCCGCTGACGTAGCCATCAACATCAAACGGCACCACTGCGCCGTCCAGCACCGCCATAATCCCGCTCAAAGGCCGCACCCATTTCAGGCTTTCGGTCGAGCTACTCGCCGCGCCCCAGCGTTGCGATTTCGGCCATGGGAAGGCGCGGATAATAGCGGGGATGACCTCCGCCAACACATCCGCCGTCGCCCGCCCCGGCTTGTCGATGACCGCGAACAGGGTCGCCACGCCCTTCACATCGCGGGTTTCGAGTTGCTCCCGCGTCATGCCGGTGGAGCGCAGGAATCCGGCCAGCGCCTGGTCGGGCGCGTCGGCTTTCGGCCCCTTGCGCTCCTCTTTCACGGCGGCGGTTTCCATCGGCAATCCGCGTGCGATGAGCGCGAGGCGACGCGGGGTGGACCAGACGGTGATGCTATCAGCGGAAAGGCCGGCCTCGGCCAGTTTGGATTCAAATGCCTTGCGCAAATCCTCGCGCGCGCCCTTTTGCATACGGGCGGGGATTTCTTCGGAGCGGAGTTCTAACAGGAAATCGGCCATAGTTATGCGCTCCAGCCTTCATATTTCTCGGCCCAACGGGCGCTGTTCTTGTCTATCCAAGCGGCACACGCGCCCTTCGCCAAGTCACGTACACGGCCCATATACGCCTGCCGCTCGGCCACGGAAATCACGCCGCGTGCTTGCAGCAGGTTGAACACATGACTGGCCTTAATCGCTTGCTCGTACGCGGGAATTGGCAATGCCTTGGCGAGGCAATTTTCGCATTCGGCGACGGCTTTACGGAACGCGTCGAACAACGTTTCGGTGTCGGCAACCTCAAAATTCCATGTGCTCATTTGCACTTCATTTTCGTGGAACACGTCGCCATAGGTAACGCCCGCGTCATTGTAGGCGAGGTCATAGACGCTATCGACGCCCTGAATATACATGGCCAGCCGTTCCAGACCATAGGTGAGTTCGCCCGCCACTGGCTTGCAATCATATCCGCCCATTTGCTGGAAATAGGTGAACTGCGTCACCTCCATCCCGTCGCACCAAACTTCCCAGCCGAGGCCCCATGCGCCCAATGTCGGGGATTCCCAATCGTCCTCCACAAAACGAATATCGTGCAACAACGGGTCAATACCGATGACGGACAGACTGTCGAGATACAGCTGCTGCAGGTTTTCGGGTGAGGGTTTCAGGATCACCTGATACTGATAATAATGTTGGAGCCGGTTGGGGTTCTCACCATAACGCCCGTCGGTCGGACGGCGGCAAGGCTGTACAAAGGCGGCGTTCCATGACTCCGGCCCCAGCGCCCGCAATGTCGTGGCGGGGTGGAACGTGCCCGCGCCCATTTCCATGTCATAGGGTTGCAGGATAAGGCATCCTTGCGCGCTCCAATACGAATGGAGGCGCAATATCATCTCCTGAAAGCTCAATTTTTCGGCCACATGCCCCTCTTTGGTTATCGGCGAAACTGTTACGGGCCGCCTTGCCCCCTGCCCCTGCCAAAATCAAGCAAGGATAGGGGCAAAGCGGCCCATTTTGTTCGCCCTGTGGCCTTATTGCAAAAACGCTTAGTTCGCGTAAATCCGCGCCGATTGCGCCAAGCGTTGCCGCGAGGTGTTGCCGGGGACCGCAATTTGCAATGCGGGGTCATAGACTTTGCCCACCGCTTTGCTGCCCGGTTCTACGTAGATTTGCGTGAAGGTGTGGCTGTATCCCGACGGGATGTAGCGCACCAGATAGCCGTCGGGGTGGCGGCTCCACCGGCCTGATGGAGTAGGAATGCTACCCTCGCCCATCGGCACAGCACCGGTCAGAACCGCGGCGCGCTCCATATCGGCATAGACCAATGTCGGCGCGGTGGCGAAGCGACGGATGTCGCTTTCCGCCTGCAACACTTGGCGCAGAAATGGCGGTGCGCCGCCGGTGACTTGCGCGAATTCATTGCTGGTCAGCACCGACAACGCGCTGCGGTTCAAGGTCGCGATTTGCTTTTTGGACAACAACTGGGCGGCAGCGAATTTGAGTTCGGTGTTCAAATCCTCAAACTTCGCACGGGCAACTATGGCCCAAAGCAGGGCCTGAATCGTGCGTTGCTCAATTTCGGGATGGTTGACGCTGTTTTGCAGGATGGTTTCCACCGCCGCCTTCGCCGAACCCTTTACGGGCGCATAAAGATAACCATCGCCGCCGCCCGGTCCATGCGTCCCGGCGTGCAGGCAATAGCTTTGCGCATGATATTCATAAAATCCGGCGGCAAGTACGAACCCGCCCTTCTTATCACGCGGCAGGTTGTGCATCGGTTGCGCGTCCATGGTGGGTTGGAAGCTGTCCAGCGAGGCATCGCCGTAAACAGCGTCCTTGATGTTCGTGGTCACCGGCTTCGGCCCCGAAATCAAGTCATCGAGGCTAGGCAAGCCGACCACTTTCCCAATATCGCCAAGGCCTAGCCCGCCAAATTGGGCCGCCGCCGGCGTCATACTGACCGCACCGCCAGTGATGAGCGCGAGCGCGCCAAGGGCCGATAAAAATTTTCCGCGAATCCGCATTTAGGTCACTCCCATGTTCAAATTAATCGCGACCCGTGTGCTGTTCATTTCCGCTTTGCGCGGTTTTGTTATGCGATCATTAGCCCGCCGTGACGGATATGTCATGACATAGAAACGCGGGCGCGCTAAAAAAGCGGACATGAAAAAACTTGTTTTTGCGTTTATCGCCCTGATCCTCCCGTTTTCCGCGCCGGTATTGGCCCAAAGTCTGACGGCGTCCGAGTCGCAGCCGGTCACCATCCTGATTTCCATTGATGGCTTTCGCCCCGATTATCTGGATCGCGGCATCACGCCAACCATGAGCACGCTGGCCAATGAGGGAACACGGGCGCGGATGCGGGCGAGTTTCCCGACGAAAA
>JBGSSR010000237.1:0-1794 GCA_041736905.1 Sphingomonadaceae bacterium
AACGCATGGCCGAATGTGTGGCCAAGGTTCAGCAGCGCGCGCCGTCCGGTCAGTTCCTTCTCATCCTCCGCCACAATCCGCGCCTTTGCCGCCACCGAATGCTGGATGGCGCGCACGCGGGCCTGACCATCGCCGGCGAAGAATGCAGCGGCGTTGTCCGCGCACCATTGGAAGAATTCGGCATCGTCGATCAGGCCGTATTTCAACACCTCCGCCCAACCGGCACGCTGTTCCCGCGCGGGTAGTGTGTCGAGCACTGCGGGGTCGATGAGCACCAACGACGGTTGATGAAACGCGCCAATCAGGTTCTTTCCCTCCGGCGTGTTAATCGCGGTTTTGCCGCCTACGCTGCTATCCACTTGCGCGAGCAAACTCGTTGGGATTTGCACAAAATGGCACCCGCGTTTGACCAGTGAGGCGGCGAAACCCGTGATGTCGCCCACCACGCCGCCACCAAGGGCAATGATCTGGTCCGCGCGCTCAACATGGTTTTGTAGCAGCCAAGCGGTGATCGCCTGCAATTGGTCCCATGATTTGCTGGCCTCTCCGGCGGGCAAAGTGAACACCTCCAACGCCACGTCATCGGCGGCCAAAGCATCGCGCAGGGTTGGCAACACCGACATGGCGACGTTGCTATCGGTTACCATCAGCATCCGTGCGCCTCGGGCCAAAGGCGTCAAATACGCGCCCGCACGTGCCAACACGCCCGCGCCGATGACAATGTCATAGCCGTGGTCGGCAAGGTCTACGCGCTCGATTATGACATCATTGTTCATGGGCATTGCCTCTATCATCGGGTTTAACCTTGGCCAGTGCAGCGATGATGCGGTCCACCATCACCTCATGCGGCACGTCGTCGCTCTCCACGCGCAAGTTGGCCTCCGCATAGACCGGATTGCGCACCGCCGCCAATTCGCGCAGCACCTGCGCCGGATCGCGCCCGATGAGCAAAGGCCGCGTGTTGCGCCGCGCCACGCGTTGCACCAATGTCTCGATGCTGGCATCAATCCAGATGCTATAGGCGTGATCAAGGATAAGCGCACGCGTGTCCGCCTGCATAAAGGCGCCGCCGCCGGTGGCAATCACGCGGGGGCGTTCATCCATTAGGCGCGCAATCACCCGCCGTTCGCCATCGCGGAAATAAGGTTCGCCGAACTTTTCGAAAATCTCCGCAATGCTGAGGTCGTGGGCTTCCTCAATCGCCTCGTCAGCATCGACGAAGGGCAGGGATAACCGCTGCGCCAGCTTTCGCCCGACGCTGGATTTGCCGACGCCCATCAATCCGACCAGCACGATGGGCCGGTCGATACGCCCGCGCAAGGACCGCGCCGCCGTCATGCGCAGCGGCCATCCATAAAGGGGGCATCATCAAGGCGGTTTCGATAAAGCATTGCGATGACGCCTATAAATGCGCTACTCGCTTTGTCCAATAGCTAGTCCCGCTTTCGGGACAAAATCGACTAAGTAAGGGACGCGCGCTTGTCAAAACGGAGATGGATCGGGTTGATGGTGGCGATATTCCTTGCGGCGTTGGTGTTCTTCTACTGGATGGGCGGGCCTAAGCCGCTTAAATCCATTGAGGAACCAATCGCGGTGCCGGACACCGTAAAGGGCGAATAATATGCGGGTATTTCGGGCAAAATTGGCCATTGCAATGATGGGCGGCGCGTCGGTGCTGGCGCTGGCGACGTTATCGCCGCTGCAGGCGCAAGAGCGGCCCGAATCGCTGCTGCCCCCCGGCTTTGAGCAACCGGCGCAACCGCAACCAAAACCGGCGCAACCGCAACCCGCGCA
>JBGSSR010000023.1:0-25198 GCA_041736905.1 Sphingomonadaceae bacterium
GGTCGTTATCCTCAATCGCCGCGATCAGCAGGCCCTTCGCGTCATAGGGCGTAGACGGCACTACGGTCTTTACACCGCACATATGGGTAAACAGGCTTTCGGGGCTTTGGCTATGCGTTTGCCCGCCAAAAATACCGCCGCCAAAGGGGACGCGCACAGTGATCGGGCTGGTGAAATCACCAGCCGTCCGGTACCGCATTCGCGCCGCCTCGCTGACGATTTGGTCAAGGCCGGGGTAGATGTAATCGGCGAATTGAATCTCTGGCACGGGGCGCAAGCCGTAAGCCGCCATGCCAATCGCCGCGCCGATAATGCCGCATTCGGTAATCGGCGTGTCAAAGCACCGCGTCGCGCCAAACTTTTCTTGAAGGCCAGCGGTTACGCGGAACACGCCGCCGAAATAGCCGACGTCCTCGCCCAAAACGACGATGCTGTCGTCCCGCTCCATCATGGTGGAAAGGCCATCATTAATGGCCTGAATCATGGTCATTCGGGCCATTTGAGTTTCCTTTCGCGCGCGGCCTGTTCGGCCTGTTCTTTTAAGTGCCACGGCATTTCTTCGAACACATCCTCAAACATGGTGGCCAAGGGTTGGTGCAGGCCGTGGCCAAGGATGCCGTTCTTTTCCGCGTTTTTCTGCGCGGTGCGGACTTGCTCCGCGACCTCCAAATCCATTGCGGCGTGGCGGTCGGCATCCCATAGGCCGCGTTTGACGAGATAGCGTTTGAGGCGGCGGATGGGGTCACCCAAGGGCCATTCATCCCGTTCCTGCACGCTGCGATAGGCGCTCGGGTCGTCACTCGTTGAATGGCCCTCGGCGCGGTAGGTGTAATGCTCGATCAGCGTCGGGCCCAAGTTCATCCGCGCGCGATTGGCGGCCCATTGGGTCGCGGCATAGACGGCCAAAATGTCGTTGCCATCTACCCGCAATGCCGGAATGCCATAGCCCAATCCACGCGCGGCAAAGGTCGTGCGCTCTTCCCCCGCGAACCCCGAAAAGCTGCTGATCGCATATTGGTTGTTCACGACATTGAAAATGACAGGCGCATTATACACCGCGCCGAATGTCAGGCCGTTGTGGAAATCGCCTTCGGATGTAGAACCCTCCCCGCACCACGTCGCGGCAATGCGGCTGTCGCCCTTGCTCGCCGACGCCATCGCCCATCCGGCGGCCTGTGGATATTGCGTGGTCAGATTGCCCGAGATGCTGAAAAAACCGTATTCCTTTGACGAATACATGATCGGCAACTGCCGCCCTTTTAGGGGGTCGAGGCGATTCGAGTATATCTGATTAATCATGCTTTCAATCGGATAGCCACGCGTGATCAGCAGGCCCGGTTGGCGATAGCTAGGGAAGCACATGTCCTCAAAATCCAGCGCGTGCGCCGCGCCGGTGGCAATCGCTTCTTCGCCGGTGGATTTGACGTAAAAGCTCGTCTTGCCCTGCCGTTGCGCACGGTGCATCCGGTCGTCGAACACGCGGAGCAGCGCCATATCGCGCAGCATTTTAAGGAGCGTCGCTTCATCCAAATGCGGGTCCCAACTGCCGCCGCCCTCATCATCATCATTGAGCACCCGCACCATGCCGAACGCATAATCGCGCAGGCTTTTGGTCTCCGCCGCCTCATCAGGGCGCGGCAGGGCATCGGGCGCGGGAATGTTCAGGAAATCGAGCGTGACCTTGTCACCGGGGCGAAAACGCGGGCTGGGTATATGCAGGGCCAAGGGAGGGCGGTTGGAACGCCGATTGCTGTTCTCGTCACCTTGCATATTGCTCTCCGAAAGGGCGGCCAGTCGTCAGCGGCCCAGCTCAAAACGATGTTTAATTATTTCTCACTTGCGTTATTTTATTTCACACACCTTGCGGCCAGTCAAGGGGGTGCAAGGGAATTTCGCAGGCATAGTAACATGCCATATTGCCAAAGCCAGTTTCGCCTTTATCATTTGCGGCATGATTGATTTTCTGCGCCCTTTCTTCGCCCGCTTTGCCCCGCTATTCTTAGCCATTTTCGCGGTTCCGGCCTTGGCCCAACAACCGGTCGCGGCCTCCGAAACTGCCGCCGTAGCAGAGGATGCGTTTACCAATGGCCCCGCGATTTTCGTTATCCGCGATGAGGACACCACGATCTACTTCCTTGGCACCACTCACGTCTTGCCGCCGGGCATCAATTGGCAAACCAGTGATATGCAGGCGCTGTTCGCCAAAAGCGAGGAATTGGTCCTGGAGGTGAGCGATGCGGATTCCGAGGCGCAGTCGGCGGAAATGGAAAAACTCTTTCTGGAACGCAAACGCGGGCCGGATTCCAAGATTTTGGCCGAACTCATCTGGCCCGAAAACCGCGCCGAATTTCGCAAATGGGCGCGTGATTTGACCGTCACTGCGCGGGAGTTGGATGCAATTCCACTGTGGCAAATGTCCTTCATCTACGAATATGGATTGGCGTTTGAGGCCGGTGCGACAAGCGAAGATGGCGTCGAAAGCGTGTTGACCAAAATCTACACTGATGCGGGCAAGCCAATTGGTTCCATCGAAACGGCCATGTCTGGCCTTATTGGCCTGTCGGAATTGTCGGATGAAGAGCAAATCGCACCCTTTAATGGGATACTATATGAACGCCGATACGCCTCGGGCGATATTGCGGAAAGCGAGGAAGACGTCTTCGCCCGTGAAAAGGCATGGGCCGAGGGGGAAGTGACCGAATTTGATTTCGGCAAAGAAAGCGACCTTTTAAAAGACGGTACCTATCGTGTGCTGATTTATGACCGCAATGTCCAATGGACGGATTGGCTCGTCGCCCGCATGGACCGACCGGGTCATCTTCTACTCGCCGTCGGCTCCGCGCATTTGAGCGGCCCGCACTCCGTTTTGCGCCTTTTGGAGAAAAAGGGCTATCGCGTTGAGAGGCTCACAAAATCAATGCTTTACGGACCAAAATAGTCACCATCAGATTTTGCGACGCGTTTCCAAAGTCACCATTAATCGACTTTTTGTCAGGTTGTATTGACATACCCTGCGAATCGAGGTAAGTCATGTTTGCCTGACACAATGACAGGCTATCATTACAATATATCGACATGGAATGCCTGCCCTGTGAAGAACAATTTGAAAGTCCTACGCGCAATGCACAATTGGTCTCAGGCCGATTTGGCGGTGCGTCTGGATGTTTCGCGGCAAGCGGTGAACGCAATTGAGACGGGAAAGCACGACCCGTCGCTTCCCTTGGCATTCCGTATCGCGCGGTTGTTTGACCAACCTATCGAAGGCATTTTTTACGACGGAGCAGATGATAATGTCGAAGGATAATCACCCTCTAACCCCGCGGCAAAAACGGCTGCGTCTCAGCATATGGGGTGCTCTGCTCGTTGGTTTTATCATTGGCGTGGCCACCGCCATGTTGGAGGTTGGATCGTCATCCGACGGGGGCGGGCTTGTCACTGCTTTCTTTGAGAATGATTTGGACCCGACGGTCGCCATTATCCTTGGCTTAGTGTCGGTCCTCGCCATCGTACCGCTAACCGTTATGTATCACAAAAACGCCGACGAACATGAAGAGCGCGCGGTATTATGGGGCAGCACAATCGGCGCATATACCGCTATCACCTTGGGTTTCCTTTGGGTCGTTTTGCATAAAGGCTCAATCCTGCCAGAACCCAGTGTGGTGGGGCTTTTGGGTATATTGTGCTTTGCATCTTTGGTCCCGTATCTTTGGCTAAAATATCGTTGAACCTTAAATTTGTAACAGGAGAATGCACCATGAAGACGACGAAGTTAGTAAGGTTTTTGACCAGCATCGCGGCACTGCCTCTTGCCTTGTCCGCATGCGCCTCAACGGAAGCACCCGCGCCGGTTGCTGCCACGCCGGTAGTTGAAGCGCCAGCGCCTGCCCCTGCAACCCCCGCGATGCGCGACGCAAAGCCCGCGCTTTGGGTGCTGAAAGACGCCGACACCACCATTTACCTGTTTGGCACCATCCACTTGCTGCCTAATGATGTGGAGTGGTTCAAGGGGCCAGTAAAAACTGCCTTTGACAGCTCCGACGCCTTAGTGCTGGAAATCATTGAGCCGCCAATGGGCGAAATGATGCAATTGATGAACAAATATGGCACGGCAACCGATGGCGTCAAACTGTCCGACCGTTTGGATGAAACCACCCGCGCCAATTACGAGGCGGCGATGAAGGGTATTGGCATTCCTTCTGCGGCATTCGAAACGCGGCAGCCTTGGTTAGTGTACATCACCTTATATGGCATGCAGTTGATGAATTCGGGCTGGGATCCCAACTCCGGCGCGGAAAAGGTGCTGACTACCGCCGCCAAAGAGTCCGGCAAACCCATCATGGCGTTGGAAACCGCCGATGAGCAATTCGCCATTTTGAGCGGCTTCACCATGGAAGAACAAACCGCAATGCTGGGCCAAGTGGTCAACGACCCTGAGGGCGGCGTGCGCGAATTGAACAAATTGCTCGAATTTTGGATGAAGGGTGATGTTGACGGCATCGGCAATGTCATGGCCTCCACCATGGGCGAAGCGGAAGCTGTTGAAATGGCGCTACTGACCAAACGCAACGCCAATTGGACCGTCTGGATCGACAAGAAAATGGACGAACCCGGCACCTATTTCATCGTCGTTGGCGCCGCGCATTTGGCTGGCGATAAGAGCGTGCAATCGATGCTGGCCAAAGAAGGCCTCGTCGCGGAGCGCGTGCCGAACTAACGGCGACGACAAGCTATCCCGATTGGCGCGCAAGTCGGTCATTCGCCTGATTCTGCCCCTTTGGGCGAAATAGGCCGCTTGACGCCATAGCGGGTAAAGAGGAAGGAAGCGGAACATGCAAATGGTTCGCTTCCTTTTTTTATGCGCGGTGATGGCGTTCACCATGGCAACGGCGGCGTGTTCGGGCGGCGGCGATTATGAGGTGCCGGCGAAACAGGCCCCGGCCCTTTGGCTGGTTGAAGACGCCAGAAGTGGCGGACGGGCTTATATCATGGGTTCGGTGCACATGTTGCCCGATGGGTTGGATTGGGTAACGCCGAAATTACGCGCGGCGGCGGCGAAATCGAACAGTCTCATCACCGAAATCGGCGGCGATATTGCGCCTTCCGGCCTGTTTGACGTCATGGCGTCGGACGAGCCTGTGGAATCTTTGGCGAGGCGCTTGCCGGCCCAAGATTTGGCGCGCGCGGAATTGTTGGCTTCTGGTGCGGGCGTGTCCGAGGACGATCTAGACGCCACCGAAAGCTGGGCATCGGCCATCATTCTGACGCAGGCGCAGTCTGCCGATTTGGGCGTAACCACCAACTTTGGCGTTGAGGCGCAATTGCGCGAATTGATGGCTGGAAAGCCGATAATTGGGCTGGAAACCACGCAGACCCAATTCGATCGTTTCGACGCTTTGCCCAATGAAGCGCAAGACAACATGCTCCGCCAAAGCCTTCGCCTCACCGACCCACGTGCCGAGTTTCAGTCGATGTTGACTGCTTGGCTGATAGGCGATTTGGCGGCGCTGGAGGCGCAATTGGCGGATGGCATGATGGCGGACGCCACATTGCGCGCGGCGCTACTCCATCGACCCAACACCCTTTGGGCCGAGAAAATTGCGGTCCAAATCCGCGCTGGAAAACGCCCCTTCGTCGCCATCGGCACCGCACATGTGCTGGGCGAACACAGCGTATTGGCGCTGTTACAGGCACAAGGCATGGTCGTCACCCGCCTCCAATAGGCCCTCCCCGCGCCGCCAACCTGCGAATCCGCTTGCCTTTTCACTCCATTTCACCTAATCGCGCGCGCTTGGCGTCATGGTCATCCCTGGAGGCGTGGCGGCCAAGTGCATTACTATTTGGAGAAACATTATGAGCGATCTGCTGACCCTGTCGGCCGAACCGCGCGAACGGGCAGGCAAGGGAGCCTCCCGTGCATTGCGTCGCGAAGGCCGCGTTCCCGCCGTGATTTACGGCGATAACCAAGAACCCATTTCCATCCACGTTGAGGCAAAGGCACTTTATAAGCTGCTGATGACTGGTCACTTTTTCAACAGCGTCGTTGAATTGACCGTCGATGGCAAAGCAACACGCACCTTGCCGAAAGATGTGGCATTCGATCCCGTAAGCGATCGCCCCATCCACGCCGACTTCCTGCGTTTGAACAAAAATTCGACTGTCGATGTGGAAGTGCCCGTGCACTTCATCAACGAAGACGCATCGCCCGGTCTGAAGCGCGGCGGTGTGCTCAACATCGTGCGTCACGAGTTGGAATTGATCTGCGAAGCGGATAAGATTCCCGAAGAAATCGCAATCGATGTGACCGGCTATGAAGTCGGCGATTCGATTCACATTTCCGCCGTCACCCTGCCGGCTGGGTCGAAGAGCGCCATCACCGACCGCGATTTCACCATCGCGACCATCGTGGCTCCCTCCGGCTTGAAGAGCAAGGACGGTGACACCAGCAAGGACGGCGAAGGCGAATAATCGCTTTTACTGCCCTTTGTCGGCATAGACAGTAAAAGGCCGGGCGGTTAAATCCGTCCGGTCTTTTTATTTGGGGCCCATTTTTTGAAGGAACGCGCGCGTGCAGCTTTGGGTTGGTCTTGGCAATCCCGGTCCGCAATATGCGATGAACCGGCACAACATCGGCTTCATGGCCGTCGATGCCTTGGCGGAGGTGTATGACGCCCCTGCCCCCGCCAAAAAATTCCAAGGCTGGTTTCAAGAAGCGCGCATTGGTGGACAACGCATCGGCCTGCTCAAACCCGCGACGTTTATGAATGAAAGCGGGCGCAGCGTGCGGGCGGCGTTAGATTTTTTCAAACTGACCCCTGCCGATGTCACGGTGTTTTATGACGAACTCGACCTTGCTCCGTTCAAGCTAAAGGTCAAGACTGGCGGCGGCGCGGCAGGGCATAATGGCATCCGCTCCACCATCGCGCACATTGGTGAGGAGTTTCAGCGGGTGCGCTTGGGCATTGGCCATCCGGGGCATAGGGACCGGGTAAGCGGATATGTGCTGGGCAATTTTGCCAAGGCGGAAATTGACCCCTTGTCCGACCTATTGGGCGCAATTTGCGCGGAAGCCAATTGGCTGGCCAAGGGCGACGCCGCCCGATTTATGAACGACGTCGCGTTAAGAATGGCGGATTAGGCGCTAATTAATCAGGCTTTTTGGCCACCGCCACCATCGCGGGGCGAAGCAAGCGGTCCTTAATCATATAGCCAGCCACCATTTCCTGCACCACGGTGCCGGGTTCGGCGTCGCTGGGCAATTCGATCATCGCCTGATGCACATTGGGGTCCATGGGCAGGCCCATCGACGCCACGCGGGTGATGCCGTTCTTGGCGAAGACCGACTCCAGCTCACGCCCCGTTGCCTCAAGCCCGATGACCAGTCCCTTCCACGCCTCTTCCTCGCGCGCCTCGGCAGGAATGGCATCCAACGCACGGGCAATATTATCGGCCACCGACAAGATATCACGGGCAAAATTGGTCGCGGCATAGGCACGCGCATCCTGCGCCTCTTTCTCAAGGCGGCGTCGCACATTTTGCGTGTCGGCCTGCGCATAGAGCACGTCTTGTTTGGCGGATTCGAGCTGATTTTCCAACTCGGCAATGCGTTGCAACACGTCGTTTTCGCCCTGCCCCTCGGTCAAGTCGAGCGTTTCCGCCACATCACCGGTTTCGGCTGCTTCGTTGTCCGACACAGTTTCGTTTTCAACCATCATATCAACCAAATTCTTCCATTTAGCCCAACCGCCGGGACAGCGCGTGAGCAGTAAAGTCTACCATGGGAACGATGCGGGCATAGTTCAAGCGCGTGGGGCCGATAACCCCCAAAACACCAACAATTTTGCCGCTGCCGTCCCGATAAGGGGCCGCTATGACCGATGAACCCGACAGTGAAAAGAGTTTGTTTTCGCTGCCGATAAAGATTTTCGTCGCCTGCGCCTCACGCGCGCCATCGATCAGGCGGGCGATTTCTTCGCGTTTTTCCATTTCGTCCATCAATTGCCGCACGCGGTCAATGTCGGCGGCGGCGGTTTCATCGATGAGTTTCGCCTGCCCGCTGACGATCAGGACCGGGCGCCGATCGGCATCGGAGGACCACGTGGCAAGGCCGCGCCGGACCAACTCCGCACTGGCCGAATCGAGCGCGGCCTTGCCCGCCGTCAATTCCTGCTGCAACCGCGCAATTGCCTCCGCCATGGTGAGACCAGACAGGCGAGTGGAGATGTAATTCGCCGCCTCATTCAAATTGGCGACTGCAATGCCCGCGTCTAGTTCCACGACGCGGTTTTCAACCTGCCCATCTTCACCGACGATGACCGCCAGCGCCTGCCGCTCCGACAAGGGCACGAAACCGAATTGGCGCAGCACGGGTTCTTTTTTCGCGGCCAAAACCAATCCGGCGCAGGCGGACAGCTCCGACAAAATTGCCGATGTCGCTGCCAAGGTGTCGGCCAAGGGGCCATGGTCGGGCAATTGGGCCTCAATCGCGCGCTGCTCCGCTGCGCTGGGTTTCGCCGCTTGCAACATGCCATCGACGAATAGGCGAAGACCTGTGTCCGTCGGCATCCGCCCTGCGCTGGTATGCGGCGCGGCGAGAAGGCCCAATTCCTCCAAATCCTGCATCACATTGCGGATGGAGGCGGGCGAGAGCGACAGGCCAGAGATTTTGGATATGGTGCGCGAGCCGACGGGCACGCCGCTCTCCAAATAATTTTCCACGACCACGCGGAATATAGTCCGCGTGCGGTCAGATAAATCATCGATGGGTGACTGGCTCATGTGGGATAGATAGGCGCATTTCGCACAAACGCCAAGGGGCGCGATAGCGTGAAGCCACCACGCCCCTTTGACTAAAAATCGGCAGGATTTATGCCGGTGGGTCGGCAACCATCGCGGTGAAATTGACTTCACATGCAATCGCATCGCCCATTTTGGCCACGCCCGCAAATTTGCAAACACGAGACCGTTTTTGCACGAATTCGACCTCCAGATGGAGCAGGCAGCCTGGCTCCACAGGATTGCGGAATTTCGCGTTTTCAATGGCCATGAAGTAAACCAGCTTGCCCGAATCGGCGAGGCCAAGGCTTTCCATGGCCAACACACCCGCCGCCTGCGCCAATGCCTCAATGATGAGGACACCGGGCATGATAGGACGGCCGGGGAAGTGCCCTTGAAAAAAGCCTTCGTTAATCGTCACGGCCTTAACCGCGCGGATACGCTCATCAATGATGAGTTCCTCGACACGATCGACCAGCAACATCGGGTAACGGTGCGGCAAAAGCGCCATCACCCGCCGAACGTCAAAGCCACCCTCAGCCATGATTAGCGTCCTTGGTCAGCGGCCGGTTGCTGCACCGGCGCAGTGGCGGCACCGCCCTGTTGTTGCTGCTGTTGGCGCAACATTGCATCGAATTGCATCCATTCCTCAATTTGTTGATAGGCGGCGACGGTGCGGCGTTGCGGTTGCCAACCCTGCGGCGGGGTAATCGCGACTTGTGGAATTGTCTTATCCAATTCCGCCACCAAGGCATCGGTCAAATCCGCGCTTTCTGGCGCATAGACCAAGGCGTCTGGCTTCAAAATAACGCTGACCTTTTTGGCCTTTACGACCGTTGCTTGCGCCGGGTCATATTGCGTGTTGATTTGTTCAACCACGTAAAGGCGTGAATAGAGGATCGGTGCCTGCAATTGTTGCATTTCGCCATTCAAAACAGTGACGCGGTCCACCGTAGCCTTTGGCGCAGCCGCGATTTCCTGTTCGGACAAATCACCATCGCGATTGGCGTCCAATGGCGCAAGCAAAGTCGCCATTTCCTGCTCTTTTTGCGCCATTTGTTGCAAGTTTTGGGCAAATTGCTGATCAATTTGCGCGAGACCGGTTTTGAACGCAGCGGTGTTCAAGATAACCACATTGCGGTCGGTGTAACCGATAGTTTGCGCCACGACGGGGGCCGCCGCAACAATCGCGGCGGACGTGCCCAAAGCCAAAATTACGCGCTTGGAGGTAAAAATACTCATCTGAAACTGGTCCCTACATTGAATGAGAAGCGTTTGGTGTCATCACCGTCGCGCTTAATAATGGTTTGTGCAAAGTTGATACGGAACGGGCCGAATGGGGAGTTCCAATCGACGCCGATACCCACGGCAATACGGGGTTTCCATGTGTCGCCAAGGAAGGCCTCTTGATAGGGCGAAATGCTGCGCGCGCCGGTCGGACAGACCGCATAAGGACCAGTGGGCGTTGCGCCAGCAGCAGGCGTTGCCTGCGTGGCGAATGCCGTCCCGCCTGCCGCCAAGATACACAATGTTTTTACATTGCCATCCGTATCGGTAAACGTGTTCGCCACGGTCGTTAGTTGCGGGTCTTTCACACCAAAGTTTGCGCCTGCATCCACGAAGATCGACGGACGAATGCCCATTTCCCGAATGCTGTTGCCCAATGGAATTTCAAGCTCCAACCGGCCCAAATAATAGGCACGGCCACCCAACGCATCGTCGAAGCTATTCTCGCGATCGAAGTTAATGACCGGAGCGGCTGGATTGGTCGAATCCACGCCATAGCGAATGACCCGTGGGCCGACGCCGCGAATGTCAAACCCGCGCATTTCGGGCTCACCCAAGAAAAAGCGGTCGGTTAAGCGCACTTCTTCAACGCCACTCGTTAATTTGTTGAGCGGGTGGACGTATCCGCCCTCCAACCGAGCAGAGAGAATAAAATCGGAACCAAGGTTGAAATACTTATCCGCCTTTATGCGCGACTTCACATATTTCACATTACCGCCGAGGCCGGCCCAGTCGACGTTTAATGTAACGCTATGGCCTCTGGTCGGGCGGAAGCTGTTATTGCGGCGGTCGTAAATCAACGACATGCCCAGCGCAGATGTAGTCCGCTTTCCAATGGCATCGCACAAATAGCGGCCCGCAACCAAGGGTTCGCAAGACAATTGACCGTCGCCGTCGCTATCCGAATAATAGGTGGCTTCGTCCAACGAAACGTCTTCAAAGCTCAATCCATAACGGCCCGAGAAATAGAGATATTCGTTAATGGGGATACCGGTGCGGACTTGGAAACCCGTCGACGTATTGCCGTAGGTCGTCTGCCGCGTGTTGCCCAGATAGTTGAAGCTATTGTAATCTCGCCGGAAAATGTCACCGGCCAGCGCGATGTTCTTGTTGAACAAATACGGCTCGGTAAAGCCGACTTCGAATGATTTCGAATAGCTGGAATAGCTGGCCGAGGCGCGGACTTCTTGGCCCAAACCGCGGAAGTTGCGTTTCGCGATCGAGCCGGAGAAGATGAACCGCTCAATGGAGGAGAAACCGGCGGACAATTGCAATTCGCCGGTGTTGCCTTCCTCCACATTCGCGACCAGCCGCACGCGGTCAGGGGTGGAACCCTCAACCTGTTCGATGGCAAATTTTTCTTGGAAATAGCCAAGCGATTTGATGCGGTTTTCGGACCGTTCGATCAGGAAGCTGTTGAACACGTCCCCTTCCGCAACGCGCATTTCGCGGCGGATAACCTTGTCGCGAGTGGAGGTGTTGCCGGTGACGTCGATACGTTCAATATAGACGCGCGGGCTTTGCTCCACGCGGAACGTGACGTCCATGGTCAGCGTGTCTTTATTCCGCTTAAACACTGGGCGAACCTGCGCGTTGGCATAGCCAAATAGCCCAGCGTTCTCGGTCATCCGCTCCACGGTGTCCTCAACCGATTTTGCGTTATACCATTCGCCTTCCTTCACGGGGACGAGGGTTTTGAGCAAATCGGGGCTCAAATCGCGGATGTCGCTTTCGACTTCCACTTTGCCGAATTTATAGCGCTCGCCTTCACTCACCACATAAGTGATGATAAAGTCTTTCTTGTCTGGCGTCAGTTCGGCCACGGCCGAGACCACGCGGAAATCGGCATAGCCCTCGGTCAGGTAGAATTGGCGGAGCACCTGTTGATCATAGGCCAAACGGTCGGGGTCATAGGTCGTGCCACTCGACAGCACGCGAAGAAGGCTGGCCTCCTTCGTCATCATTTCGCCCTTTAACTTGCCATCCTTGAAATTGTCGTTGCCAAGGATATTAATTTGGCGAACCTTGCTCTTTGGCCCTTCGTTGATTTCGTAAACAATATCAACGCGGTTTTGGTCCAGCATGACCATTTTCGGCTCAACCGTCGCACCGAAACGGCCCTTGCGTTTATACAATTCGATAATCCGCGCAGTGTCGGCGCGGACCTTTGACCGTGTGAACACTTGACGCGGGGCGAGTTTGATTTCGGGCAGGATTTTATCCGCCTTAATCGACTTATTACCCTCAACTAGGATACGGTTGATGATGGGGTTTTCTTTGACTATAATCGTCACCACGCCGCCGTCGTTGCGGATGGCGACATCGGCAAACAATTCAGTTTGATAGAGAGCGCGCAACGCCTCATCTGCGGTGCGTTGATTATATACGTCACCGACGCGAAGGCTTACATAGGACAATACGGTCGAAGGCTCAAACCGTTGGTTTCCCTCGACACGCAGTTCGGTGATGACCGTCCCCTGCTCCGCCCCAGCAGCGGCCTGAGCATAAACAGGGGTCAAGGGCATCAGGCCAATGCCGACCAACGCCGTGCCACATAGCAGCGCCGCGCCAGCGACAATGCGAAATGGTTTTGGCCGAACGGCTTTTGGGCAAGCATAGGTGCCGGTAGTTTTGCCGGTTGCTGTCATAAGGTTTCGGCCTTTCCAAATTTGCGGCAGGTGCGTGGGTCACGGACCTGTATCACTATAAAACCAAGGCAATGGCGCGATGCCGTTACCCATAAAATTCATGGCGCTCTCCCTGCCCTAAGCAGGTCCAGCAATCAAGCCATGCTATCCCCGAAACAGGCCAAAAGACGACAGGTCGTTGAATATGGCGAAAACCATAAAGCTGGCCAGCACGGCAAAGCCAAAGCGGAACAGCCATTCCTGCGTACGGGGGGATGCAGGACGCCGCCGGATAGCTTCGAGTCCATATAGCATAAGATGACCTCCATCGAGCATCGGGATTGGCAGGAGGTTCATGAACCCCAAGTTAATCGACATCAATGCGATGAAATAGAGGAAGTTTGTTCCGCCCTGTTCCAGCTGCTCACCGGAATATTGCGCGATTTTCATTGGCCCGCCCAATTGGTCAATGGGACGGCGGCCCGTGATAATCTGCCCCACGCCAGTGATCATCGCGCTGGTAATATCAGCCGTGGTCTGCGTCGCCGCAATCGGTAGTTCATAGAAAGGCACATCGCGCGATTCCCTCTCAGGCCAAGGGATACCCAACATACCAATGGCAAAGCGATTGCCAAACCGATCCTCTTCAAACCGCGTGCCTATGGTTCCGGTAAGGCTAACCGTGCCATCGCCGCGCTCCACCGTGACCACGGTCGCCGCGCCGGGGTTCATGGCAACGTTTTGTGCGAATTCCTCAAACGTCTCGACGATTTTGCCATCAATGGCGAGGATTTTGTCGCCCGCTTTCAGGCCCATCGCCTCCGCCGAGCTATTTTCGGCTGGGGCCACAATTGTCGTCGGTGTAACCGCCTGCCCGTAAACCGCTATAAATCCACCGATGATAAGGATGGCCAGCAGAAAATTAATCGCTGGCCCTGCAAACACAATCGCGGCGCGTTGCCAAAGGGGTTTGGATTGAAACGTGCCCGCGCGCTCATCCTCCGGCAGGGCCAAAAAATCGGCCGAATGTGCGCTGGCAGGATCCATATCACCTGCGAATTGCACGTAACCGCCAAAGGGCAACAGCGACCATTTCCAGCGCGTTCCGCGCTTGTCGGTCCATCCAAACAGTTCCTTACCGAACCCGATGGAGAAGCTTTTCGCCTTCACCCCGCACCAGCGACCGACCATGTAATGGCCCATTTCATGCACGAACACGAGGACGCTAATCGCCATCACAAAGGCGAGCAGCGAGAATAATATGCCGGGGCCAGATTGGGCGATCATCGCGTGTTCCTATTGCGCCATTGCTTTGATACGAGCGGCGGCAAACGCCCGCGCCTCGGCATCAATGGCGAAGATATCGTCGATAGCAGAGGGCGCGGGCAAATCCAAGGAATTGAGCGCGCTTTCGGCCAGTTCGGCAATGTCGAGAAACCCGATTCCGCCGGACAAAAATGCGGCGACCGCAATTTCATTGGTGGCGTTCAGGATGGCGGGTTTCGCGCCGCCCTCCGCAATTGCGGCACGGGCGATGCGCAGCGCGGGAAAGCGCTCCAAATCGGGCGCTTCAAACTCCAACCGGCCAATGGAGGCAAGGTTCAAGGGAGTGCAACCACTGTCACACCGCTCCGGATAGGCAAGCGCGCTGGCAATCGGCACACGCATATCGGGCGCGCCCAATTGCGCCAATGTCGAGCAATCCTTATATTCCACCATTGAATGGATAACCGATTGCGGATGCACCAAAATCTCGATTTTATCGAGGCCAACGGGGAAGAGGTGGTGCGCCTCAATCAGTTCCAGCCCCTTGTTCATCATCGTCGCGCTATCGACGCTAATCTTTGCACCCATCGACCAATTGGGGTGGGCCACCGCCTGTTTCGGCGTCACGGCGCGCATGGCGTCGAGGGAGAACGTGCGGAACGGGCCGCCACTTGCGGTCAGCGTGATGCGCCGCACTTGCTCAATCCGCCCGCCTTGGAGGCAATGAAAAATCGCGTTGTGTTCGGAGTCCACGGGCAACAACGTCGCCCCCGTCCTTTTTACGGCGGCCATCATCAAAGCGCCCGCGGCGACGAGCGATTCCTTATTGGCGAGCGCAACGGTCTGGCCGCACTCAATGGCCGCCAGCGTCGGCTTCAACCCCGCGCAGCCGACAATCGATGCCATCGTCCAATCCGCCCCCATGCGCGCGGCGTCGATGAGCGCGTCCTCCCCAGCGGCAGCGGCGATGCCCGTGCCGGATAGAGCTTTGGTCAACGCGGGCAGCGCCGATTCCTCCGCCACCACCGCAATTTCGGCGTTGAATTCTATCGCGAGTTTGGCCAGCTCCGCCGCATTGCCATTGGCGGTGAGCGCAAGGACGCGATACTGCTCCTTATGCCGCCGGATCAGGTCGAGCGTGGATAGGCCGACCGAGCCTGTTGCGCCGAAGATGGAGATGGTGCGCTTTGTCATTGGCCACCCAAACTGATAAAATAGAGCACGGCATAGAATATCGCGACCGGCAGCAATCCGTCCAGCCGGTCAAATGCGCCGCCATGGCCGGGGATAAGGGTTCCCGAATCCTTCACCCCTGCCCGCCGTTTCATCCAGCTTTCGAAGAAATCACCCGCCTGCGCTAACACCGCAACCAAGGGGGCTATGGCGGGGCTAAGCCAACCAAGGCCGCGTTCCGCTGGAACCCAATATTGCGCGACAAACAACCAAATGGTCCCTGCCGCCATACCGCCGAACAGGCCGGCCCACGTTTTCGATGGGCTTATCGCCGGTGCAATTTTCGGCCCGCCAAAGGTGCGTCCCGCCGCATAGGCACCAATATCGACGGCCCATACGCTGGCCAGTAGGGCCAAAAATGCGGCTTTGTTGGTGAAGTCGGCCAACAGCATCAAACAGGCCGCCACCACGCCGATGTATATCATGCCGCCAATAAGCCATGTCAGATATTGCGCGTTGTTCTCTACAAAGCCGCGCGCCAACCAACGAAATTCAAACAATATCGCCGCCGCCAGCGCCAATATACCGAGTTTCAGGAACCACCCGCCCGACCAAATAAAAAACAGCGCCGCCGCAATCATAGCCACACCGCTCATCGAGCGCACCGCCAATTCGGAATATGGCTGCGCGGGCTTCTCCCCCTCGCTCATCGGCCACCAAAGCGGCGGTCGCGCGCGGCGTAGGCTTCTAACGCTGCGCGGAAATCATCAGCGCCGAAATCAGGCCATAGGGTGTCGGTGAAATACAGCTCCGCATAGGCCGCTTGCCACAACAGGAAGTTGGACAACCGGACCTCTCCCGAAGTACGGATAATCAAATCCAAAGGCGGCAAATCGGCGGTGTCGAGCCGCGCGCTGATAGTATCAATTTCAATGGCATCGGGCGACAGCGTGCCCGCCTTCGCGTCCTCTGCCAAGGCCCGAACCGCACGCACAATCTCATCCTGCGCGCCGTAATTCAGCGCGACGACCAACGTAGACCCCGTATTCCTCGCCGTGCGCGCAATCGCATCATCGACCAATTGCACCACATCGGTGGGCAGTCGATTATGGTCGCCAATCACGCGCAACCGGACATTTTCACGCACAAATTCGTCCAAATCGGCAACGATGAAATGGCGGAGCAGACCCATTAGGTCGCTGACTTCCTCCTCCGGTCGTTTCCAATTTTCGCTGGAAAAGGCATAGAGCGTCAACGCCTCCAACCCCATCGATCGCGCCGCACGGGCGACTGAGCGCACGGCCTCTACGCCCTGCTTATGCCCTAAGGCGCGGGGCAATCCCCTGCCCTTTGCCCACCGGCCATTGCCGTCCATGATGATGGCGACATGGCGTGCGCCAAAACAGGGGTCTTCGCCCGCCGAGTGGTGCGCTTCGGCGGTGCTATGCCCGCGCCCCTTAAACAAAGCCGCGGCCTTGGCAAGGCGGGAGCCGGTCACTGCGACAGGATTTCCTTTTCCTTCGCCGCCGACAATTCGTCGAGTTCCGCGACCATTTGATCGGTCAGTTTTTGCACCTCGGTCTCAAGGCGTTTGCGGTCATCCTCGCTGATGACCTTTTTATTCTCATCGGCTTTAAGGGCGTCCATGCCGTCACGGCGTACATTGCGAATAGCGATTTTTGCCTTCTCCGAATATTGACCGGCGAGTTTGGCCAGCTCCTTGCGCCGTTCCTCGGTTAGGTCGGGGATCGGCAGGCGCACATTTTGGCCATCAGTCACAGGGTTGAGGCCAAGGCCGCTGTTCCGGATGGCACGCTCAACGGCGGCGACGTTGGTTTTGTCCCACACCTGAATCGACAACATACGCGGTTCGGGAGCGGACACGGTGCCGACCTGATTGAGCGGCATATTTGCGCCATATACATCCACCTGAATGGGGTCGAGCAAGTGCACATTGGCGCGGCCCGTGCGCAGCCCCTGCAAATCCCCGCGCAGCGATTCCACCGCACCCTTCATCCGGCGTTCCAAATCGGCCTTATCATATTGCGCCATGATGCGTTCCTCTCTTCAAGCAAGTGGGGCGAAGCGCCCGAATTTGTTTTCTAAATGACTTTAATCACGCTCAGCCGAATTACGAACGGACGTCTCACGATTATTTTTAATCACGCGCCAATTTACGTCCTCTTTGCCAGCAGCCTGGACGACCGTGCTGACCCCGTCACCTTGTAACACACGGGCAAGGTTATCGCGCTCTCTAATTGAGAACACGACGATGGGGATATTGTTATCACGGCACAACGCGACCGCGCTGGCGTCCATAACTTTGAGGTTGTCAGACAGCACGCGGTCATAGCTGAGCGTGTCATAACGCACCGCATTGGCGTCCTTTTTGGGGTCGGCGTTGTAGACGCCATCGACGCTGGTGCCCTTAAACAGCGCGTCGCATTTCATTTCGGCGGCACGAAGGGCTGCGCCGCTGTCGGTGGTGAAATACGGGCTGCCGACGCCGGCGGCGAAGATCACGATGCGCCCTTTTTCAAGGTGGCGTTCGGCGCGGCGGCGGATGACGGGTTCGCACACCTGATCCATCTGCACCGCCGATTGCACGCGGGTTTCGACGCCCAGTTGCTCCAACGCGTTCTGCATGGCCAGCGCGTTCATCACGGTGGCGAGCATGCCCATATAGTCGGCCTGCGCACGGTCCATCCCCTTGGCCGCGCCCGCCATACCACGAAAGATATTGCCGCCGCCGATGACAAGGCAGATTTCGTGGCCAGCATCCTTCGCCGCCTTCACCTCTTTCGCCATCGCCTTCACCGTTTCCGGGTCGATGCCGAATTGGCCGTCGCCCATTAAGGCCTCACCCGAAAGTTTCAGGAGGATGCGCTTATAAGCGGTGCTGCTCATGGATTTGGGTCCTAATTCGTGTAAGCTAGATACGATAATGGCGCGCACCATAGTCGGCACGCGCCATAACGCCAAGTGGGCAGCGGCATAAAATTACACCGCCGCCAAACTTGTGGATTATTGGCCAGACATCGCGGCCACTTCGGCGGCAAAGTCGGATTCTTCTTTCGCAATGCCTTCACCAAGTTGGAAGCGGACATAGTCCACCAACTTGATTTCGCTGCCAGCTTCTTTGCTAGCGGCGGCGACAACGTCGGAAATGGCGGTCTTGCCGTCCATCACGAACAATTGGCTGAGCAATGCGTTTTCTTTGGCGAATTTCTTAATCGAACCTTCGACCATTTTTTCGACGATGTCGGCGGGCTTGCCGCTTTCAGCAGCCTTCTCGCGCGCGATACCGCGTTCGCGTTCCAACGTGTCTTGGTCCAAACCGGTTTCGTCCAATGCCAATGGGAAAGCCGCCGCAATGTGCATCGACAATTGCTTGCCCAATGCATCCAATTTGTCGGCCGGTGCGGCGCTTTCCAGCGCGACCAACACGCCAATGCCGCCCATGCCAGGTGCCGCGGCGTTGTGGACATAGGAAACAACGCGCCCTTGCGACACGGTCAAGGTTTTAACGCGGCGCAGGTTTTGGTTCTCACCAATGGTGGCGATGTTGTTGGTCAGCTTTTCGGTCACGGTGCCGCCATCGGGGTAGGCCGCATTGGCCACCACATCGATGTCGTTCGCGCCCAGTTCCAAAGCAACGGCCGCAGATTTGCGCACGAAATCCTGAAATTGCTCGTTCTTCGCAACGAAGTCGGTTTCGCTGTTCACTTCCAGTGCGGTGCCCTTGGTGCCGTCCACGACGACGCAGACCAAACCCTCGGCGGCGGTGCGGCTGGATTTCTTCGCAGCAGCAGCCAAGCCTTTGGAACGCAGCAAATCAACCGCCGCCTCCAAATCGCCATTGGTTTCGGCCAAGGCCTTTTTGCAATCCATCATGCCCGCGCCCGAACGTTCGCGCAGTTCTTTTACATCAGCAGCAGTAATTGCCATGGTGATCATCCTTTCAATTAGGAGATGTGAAATAGGGTTCTTAGCGCAAGGCGCAGCCGACCGTTTCGTCGCCTGCGCCTAGCTTTGTTTCATGTCGGTCCTGTGACAGAACCGAGGGCGCGATTAGGCGTCCTGTGCACTCGCTTCGTCGGCGGCGGCTTCGGTGACTGCTTCGGCAGGCACTTCGGCGTCGGCAACGGCAGCTTCGGTCACAACAACATCTTCGGCAATGGGTTCAGCCATTGCGCCAATGTCCGCGCCCGACGCGACAACCGCGCCCTTCTTGCCCGATGTTGCGGCGGCGGCAATCGCCTCGCAATACAAACGAATGGCGCGCGCGGCGTCATCGTTCGCAGGAATTGGGAACGCAATGCCCGAGGGATCAACGTTCGAATCAAGGATGGCAATCACGGGGATGCCCAGAACATTGGCTTCTTTAATCGCCAATTCTTCCTTGTTCGCGTCAATCACGAACATAACATCGGGGATGCCGCCCAAGGATGCTTCAAACTTCTCACGCTTGCGTGTCATTTGAAGGATTTCTTTTTTGGTGAAGCCGCTGGTGTCGCCGGAAAGTTGCTCTTCCAACGTTTTGAACTTGCGGATCGATTCGGAAATCGTTTTCCAGTTGGTGAGCATGCCGCCGAGCCAACGATGGTTGACGAAATGTTGACCCGACGCACGCGCCGCATCGGCGATTGGCTCTTGCGCCTGACGCTTGGTACCGACGAACAGCACCTTACCGCCAGCAGCGACGGTTGCGTTTACAAAGTCCAATGCGCGTGCGAACAAAGGCACGGACTGCGACAGGTCGAGGATGTGAATGCCGTTACGCGCGCCGAAAATATACGGCTTCATGCGCGGGTTCCAACGGTGGGTCTGGTGACCAAAATGGGCGCCAGCTTCAATGAGTTGTTGCATCGTGACGACAGGGGCCGCCATAATATTTCTCCTTCCGGTTATGCCTCTATGACGCGAAGGGTCCGTGAAACGGGCACCGGTATGAATGCGTCATATGCGAATTATCCCGCAGGACGGGACATGGCGCGGTTAGCCGGGGCTTTATCGAAAAGCAAGGGAAATCGGGCGGATTTTGGTGAGTGGGAACAATTGCGGCCAAACGTTCATTTCTTCCGTTGACGGGCCGGAACATTTATGGAACAAAGGAACGCAAGGGGAACATGGTGCGGAACCAAGCGGGTTTTGAACCATTTACCCCCCACTTATCCGCCAACTTATCCACAGGGTCATCGTGGGTTCAGGTGGAATTCGCCAACGCCGCCCAAAGAGGGGGCCGAATAAAGAGGTCTGTCATGGTCGCAATTTTGTCAACGCTCGTCATCACTGGGTTCGTGCTTGCCACGCTGTACGCTGGCGTTGTGACCTTATTGCAATACGGCCATTTGGTTGGTCCCGCATGGCGGATGGAGGGCGCTGAAACCCGTGGCACATTGGTGTCGATGCGGAGTGAGCGTCAGCCGGTTTTGGGCCGCAATGGACCTACCCGCCCGGCGCCGAGGGCTGTTTCACGCCCTGCACCACAACCGGTAATGCGCATGGCAGCTTAAGGCTGCGCGTTCCGCCGGACCTTCGCATAGCTACTCATGCTGAATGGTATCAGCAGCAGGTAAAGAATGACCAGCACCGCCAGTGTTGGATAAGGTGCGGTAATCATCGCCGCCATAATCAGGCCCACGATGGCAATCGCCTCAAATCGAATCCGGCGGCGAAGGCGAAGCGAGGACGCGCTGAAAGTGGCGATGGATGAAATCATCAGCAGCGCGGCGATGAATAGCCATGGACCGACAACATACCAGCTTTTTAATGTTTCGCGAACGGCCTCCGGTGCGTTCAAATCGCCGAGCGCCAACCAGAGAATGAGGGGCAATAGCGCCGTTGCTGCTCCTGCCGGAGCGGGAACGCCGGTCAGGAAACCCGCCGATTTATGCGGTTGGTGCGTGTCATCAATCCGCGCATTGAACCGCGCCAGACGAAGCGCGCAGCACAGGGCATAGAATAACGCGATCGTCCACCCGAACTTCGGCATATATTGTAACGACCATATAAAGCTGACCAATGCAGGACTAACCCCAAAGGCGATATTATCGGACAGCGAGTCTAACTCCGCGCCGAACCGGCTCTCGCCTTTCAGCAACCGTGCAATGCGGCCATCCAACCCATCGAGAACACCCGCCACCAAAATGGCGACCACGGCGGCCTCCCATCGGCCCGATAATGCGAACCACACACTGGATAGACCCGTGCAGAGCGCCATCGCGGTGACCATATTGGGAGCAAGCGAACGAATCGGAATACCGCGACCCGTGCGCCTGTTGCCCGGCATTCCATGATCGTCATGCTTCGGATCTATGGAATCGGACATCGGGGAACGCACCTTTTATTCAACAATGATGGTAATTTAGCAGCGTTAGGAGCAACAATGGTGGCTTGCATAGTGCGCGAAGCCTATTGCAAAACGGCCTTTATCAGAGGTTGTTCCCCCAATTCGGCCAGAACCGTCTCACCGGCCACGGCGCGTTGCCCCTTAACCACCATCGGCTCGGTGCCAGCGGGCAAGTACACATCCACGCGGCTGCCGAAACGGATGAGGCCAATACGCTGTCCGCCCGCGACAAAATCGCCTTCCTTTACAAAGGACACGATGCGCCGCGCGACTAGGCCCGCGATTTGTGTAAAGCCAATGCGCACTCCATCGCTGCGCTCAACCAGAAAATGTTGCCGCTCGTTTTCTTCGCTCGCTTTGTCCAAATCGGCGTTCAGGAATTTGCCAGCGATATAGGCAACGCGCCGCACCGTTCCGGCAATCGGCGTGCGGTTAATGTGCACGTCGAATACGCTCATAAACACAGAAACGCGTGTCACAGGCTCACTGCCCAATCCATCGGGACCGGCGAGTTCCGGGGGTGGCGGGACTTTTTCAATCAGCGTAATCAAACCATCGGCGGGGCTGAGCACATATTTATCATCTGTCCGTGTCGCGCGTTTCGGATCGCGGAAGAAAGCGAGCACCCAAATGGTCACGCCCGCCATGGGCCAAGCCAATGTCTCCCACGCCATGAACGCGAAAAAGGCACAAATTGCGCCGGAAATCAGCGCAAATTTGCGCCCTTCGGGGTGGACAGGCGGGAACGACCATTTGGCCAAACCTTCACCTAAATTCGATAATTGATTTTGCGACATAGCGGCCTACCTAAGGGCTTTGCGTCAATGTTACAATGTTTCGCGCTTAGTCGCAGGGCAAAGCGGCCGCAACTGCCTCAATTTACAATGAAATCCATGAGCCCGCCTTCGACCTTTGGCGAATGCGCAACGGCGAGGTTGAATTGCGCGCACGCTTTGCCTAAGGCGCAAGCGGTAAAACAACGACTCCCTAGCGATAGAACGGACAGACATATGGCGAAAATTAAGGTGAAAAACCCCGTCGTCGAGCTTGACGGCGACGAAATGACCCGCATCATTTGGCAATGGATTCGCGAAAAGCTGATTTTGCCTTACCTTGATGTTGAGTTGAAATATTACGATCTGTCCGTCGAAATGCGTGATGAGACGAACGACCAAATCACCGTCGATTCCGCCAATGCGATCAAAAAATACGGCGTCGGCGTCAAATGCGCGACCATCACCCCTGACGAAGCGCGTGTTGAAGAATTCGCCCTCAAGAAAATGTGGAAATCGCCCAACGGCACCATCCGCAACATTTTGGGTGGCGTGGTGTTCCGTGAACCCATCGTGATTGAGAACGTGCCCCGTCTGGTCCCTGGTTGGACCGACCCTATCGTGGTGGGCCGTCACGCCTTTGGCGACCAATATAAAGCGACCGATACTCTGATCCCCGGCCCCGGCAAATTGCGCCTGGTGTTCAACGGCGACGATGGCAAGGACATTGATTTGGAAGTGTTCCAATTCCCATCCCCCGGCGTTGCGATGGCGATGTACAACCTCGACGATTCGATCCGCGACTTTGCCCGTGCATCGATGAACTATGGCCTGGCGCGCGGTTGGCCCGTGTATTTGTCGACCAAGAACACCATCCTAAAGGCCTATGACGGCCGGTTTAAGGATTTGTTTGAGGACGTTTTCAACAACGAATTCAAGGACCAATTTGAAAAAGCGAAGATCACCTATGAGCATCGCCTCATTGATGACATGGTGGCCAGCGCGCTGAAATGGTCGGGCAAGTTTGTTTGGGCCTGCAAAAACTACGACGGTGACGTGCAATCCGACACAGTAGCGCAGGGCTTTGGTTCGCTGGGTCTGATGACCTCGGTGCTGATGTCGCCCGATGGCAAGACGGTGGAATCGGAGGCCGCACATGGCACCGTGACCCGCCACTATCGTCAGCACCAACAAGGCAAAGCGACCAGCACCAACCCCATCGCCTCCATCTTCGCATGGACGCGCGGGCTTATCTATCGCGGAAAGTTTGATGGCACGCCCGATGTCGTCCGCTTTGCCGAAACGCTGGAGCGTATCTGCATTGAGACCGTCGAAAGCGGCAAGATGACCAAGGATTTGGCCATCCTGATCGGTCCAGACCAGGCATGGATGACGACCGAGCAATTTTTCGGCGCGATTGTCGATAATTTGGAAGCCGAAATGGCCAATTGGAAGTAATTTCCGATGCCACAAAAAGTTTCCTGCGAGAAACTTTTTGCATAAATTGGATTGAGCCAGAAACCAAGGGCCGCGGCGGAAACGTCGCGGCCCTGTTTTTTTGCCCAACTAATTTCTTGCCCACCCTTTTTTTGCAGCGCGCCCCTATCTTTTTGCACTGCAATATAACACAAGGGGCGCATGGCCGGTGAATTGAACATAAATGACCTAAGTGACGCCATTGTCATTTTGGGCGCAGCGGGATTGGTTATCCCCGCTTTTGCGCGGTTCAAGATTACGCCGATTATCGGATTTATTCTCATCGGTATCGCCGTTGGCCCCGCCGGTTTGAGGTCATGGGTCGATAATGTTCCATGGCTCAAATGGATTACCATTACCGAGCCAGAAGCCATGCAGCCCTTTGCCGATTTTGGTATCATATTGTTGCTATTTTCCATCGGGTTAGAGCTTAGTTTCGGCCGCCTTTGGACCATGCGAAAGCTCGTGTTTGGGGTGGGTGCCGCGCAATTAATCGGCTCGGCGTTGCTCATCGGCGGCGCACTTTTCCTGATTGGGCAAAATGCGCCCGGGGCTATGGGATTGGGCCTTGCACTCGCTTTATCGTCCACCGCGTTGGTGCTGAAAATCACGGGCGTTACCTCGCCAGTGGGCAAATCCGCGCTCGCCATTTTGTTGTTTCAGGATGTCGCCATCGTCCCCATTATCTTCCTGCTTGGCGCATTCGCCCCTTATGCAGCGGAGGCGACGTGGGATGGCATGGCGCAAACCCTTTGGCTGGGCGGATTGGTCATCGCAGTGATGATGATCGGCGGTCGGTTCCTTCTACCCCATGTTTTCGGCCAAGCCGCACGCACAAAAAGTCCAGAGGTGTTTCTGGCCGCCAGCCTGCTGGTCGTTGTCATCGCCAGTCTTGCCACCGGCGTTGTCGGCCTATCGCCCATCGTCGGCGCATTGCTGGCCGGGTTGCTCATCGCCGAAACCGACTACCATGGCGAGGTGGAGGCGATTATCGCGCCGTTCAAGGGACTTGCACTCGGTGTGTTCCTTATCACGGTTGGGATGCAAGTGGACCTGCGCGTTATCGCGGCCAATTGGGAAAGCCTGACCGTTGCTGTCGTTGGCGTCATCATATTGAAGGCAGTTGTGACCGGCGTGTTGCTGCGTATTTCCGGCGCGCGGCGCGGGATGGCGGCGGAGACGGGTTTATTGATGGCTAGCCCATCGGAAACCACGCTGATCGTGCTGGCCGCGGCAACGGCTGCGCAATTGATACAGCCGGAAACCGCCGCGTTTTGGCAAATCGTCACCGCCATTGGCCTCACCATCACGCCGGTATTGGCGCGCATTGGCCATGATGCCGCGCGCCGAATCGAACTTCGCAGCAGTGAGAGTGCGGCGGAACAAGCGGTTGAATCGACCGAACCGCGCACCATCATCATCGGTTTCGGCCGCGTGGGCCGCTTGGTCGCCGATCTCTTACGTGCGCATAA
>JBGSSR010000191.1:0-7026 GCA_041736905.1 Sphingomonadaceae bacterium
GCGGTATTCCGACGATGATCCTGTTCAAGGATGGCAAGATCGTCGACACCAAAGTCGGCGCCGCGCCCAAGGCGGCGATCAAGCAATGGATTGAGTCCGCGCTATAAATTGCTCCATTATGGATGGAATCAGGGCCGCCCGCGCAATCGGGCGGCCTTTTTTGTGCCTGCGCGAAATAAAATATCGCGACCGCGCCATTTATTCACCAAGTCGTTGTGACTGCGCAACTATTACGCGCGGCACGAGCCAAAAATTTGAGATCGTTTCTGAACCACCCGAAGCGACTGTGCAATCCAGCACTGGCTTTACTTGCGTAACGCCGTGCAAATTGAAGGTGAAGCGCAAACCCGGCTTTGACCTGACCATTTCGAAACCCGGCTACCAAACGCAAACCGTGACCGTTGACAGCTCGATGAGCGGCGGCGGCGGTGTTGCTGGCGCGGGCAATATCTTGTTCGGTGGCGTGATTGGCGGCATTGTCGATGGTACCAACGGCTCGATGAACAGCCTGAGCCCGAACCCAGTGTCGGTCACTTTGAGTCCCAACGGCGCCGCGCCTGTTGCCGCAGAGGTTCCTGCCGCCGCTGAGGCCGCTGCACCGCAATAACGGCTTTGGCCGTATGGCTTGATTGGGGGGGCTGTGTGTCGCACACGGCCCTTTTTTGTGTGCGCTTTTGCACTCCGCTTGTCGTATGTATGCCTCGTTTTGACTTGGCGCAATGACGGCGCGGGCGGGCGACTCCATCATGGCCTCCTAACCAAAAGGAGACGGACATGATGAAATTTGTATCGGGAGACATCCTACTTTCCAACGCCGATGTGATTGCCCACGGCGTTGCGCCGCATGACCATTTTGACCATGGATTGGCACTGGCCCTGCGCGAACGCTGGCCCGCTTTGGCGAAGGATTTCCGCCATTATTGCCACCAAAACAACCCCGATGCTGGCCATATCTATGCCTGGGGCGGCCCCGACAAAACGCGCGGGTCGGTGAAGATCGTCAACCTGATGACGCAAGAGGCGAGCGCGCACCAATCCGGCCATCCGGGCAAAGCCAGCGCGCATTACGTCGGCCATGCGCTGAAAGAACTGGCGAAATTGGCGACAAAGGAGGGCTACACCTCCATCGCCTTGCCCAAATTGGCCACCGGCGTCGGCGGCATGGAGTGGGCGGAGGTGGAGCCTTTGATCCAAAAGCATCTGGGCGATTTGGGCGTGCCGGTGCTGGTGTATAGCGAATATCACGCGGGGCAGGCCGTGGATGAGGGGCTGTAACCTATTTAGCCCTTCCCCTTCGGGGGAGGGGCTTGGTTTGCGCAATATTAGACATCCGCCCCCCGCCGCGCTACACCCTCCCTTATGCTGCACATTTGCACCCTAGGCCTGATCTGCGCGGTACGTCCGCACGGGGAGCATCATGCGGTGGTGCGGATACTGACGCCGGAGCACGGCCTGATCGCGGGCTATGTGCGCGGCGGGCGGAGCCGGACGATGCGGCCCATTTTGATGCCTGGCAATGCGGTGATGGCCGATTTGAGCGCGCGCGCGCCCGATCAATTGGCGGGAATGACTGTCGAACTCATCACCTCACGCGGGCCGTGGCATGGGGAGCCTTTAGCGGCGGCGGCGCTCGAATGGGGGGCGGCGGTGACCGCCTCGACCTTGCCCGAAGAACAGGCCTATCCCCGCCTTTTCGCCGCATTGTCTGGCCTGTTCGACGCTATCTGCCTCGCCCCATCGGCGCGCGGGTGGGCGGAGGCGTTGGTGCGCTATGAATTGCTGCTGCTGGAGGAATTGGGGTTCGGGTTGGACCTGACGCATTGCGCGGTAACAGGAGCCGAAACCGACCTTGCTTTCGTTTCGCCCAAAAGCGCGGCGGCGGTGTCGCGGGGGGCCGCGGCGGGGTATGAGGCGCGGTTACTGCCGCTCCCGGCGTTTCTGATGAGTGGCGCGCATCCCAATTGGCCCGACCTGCTCGATGGCCTTGCCCTCACCGAATATTTCCTCGCGCGCAATTTCTTTGCGGACCGGCGACAGGATATTATGGCGGCGCGCACGGTTTTGATTGACCGGCTCAAAAGGGCAGTTGCGTGAGGCGCGCGGACTTGGCAGGGGAGGCGCAACGGAACGCACAAGAAAGACTCGATTATGCGCATTGCCATCCTGCCCGGCGACGGTATCGGCCCCGAAATCATGGTGGAGGCGGAGAAGGTTTTGGCCGCGCTGGCCCTACCCGATTTGGAAACCGTCCACGCGGACGTGGGCGGGACGGCGTATAAGAAACACGGCCACCCCTTGCCGCCCGCGACATTGGATGTGGTGCGCGCCGCCGATGCCGTGCTGTTCGGCGCGGTGGGTGACCCCGATTGCGACGCGTTGGAGCGCCATTTGCGCCCCGAACAGGCCATCCTTGGCCTGCGCAAGGAACTCGGCCTGTTCGCCAATCTGCGCCCCGCGAAGATGTTCCCGAATATGGAGGATGCCAGCGGCCTTCGCCCCGAAATCGCCCGTGCCATCGACCTGCTCATCGTGCGCGAATTGAACGGCGACGTGTATTTCGGCGAAAAGGGGATGCGCACCACCGCCGATGGCCTGCGCGAGGGCTATGACGTTATGTCGTATAACGAGGCCGAGGTGCGGCGCATTGCCCATGTCGCCTTCCGCGCCGCGCAGGGTCGCAGCGGGCGCTTGTGCAGCGTCGATAAGGCCAATGTGCTGGAAACGTCGCAACTGTGGCGCGACGTGGTGATAGAAGTCGCCGCCGAATACACCGACGTCACGCTGACCCATATGTATGTCGATAACGCCGCGATGCAGTTGGTGCGCGGGCCGGGGCAGTTTGACGTGGTGGTGACGGGCAACCTGTTCGGCGATATATTGTCCGATCAGGCCAGCATGTGCGTTGGCTCCATCGGATTGTTGGCATCCGCGTCATTGGGTGAGGGGACCATGGGCCTCTACGAACCCATCCACGGAAGCGCCCCCGACATTGCAGGCCAAGGCAAAGCGAACCCGATGGCGATGATATTGTCGCTCGCCATGTTGCTTCGCCACAGTTTCGGCATGGAGGGGCAGGCCGCGCGGGTGGAAAGCGCGGTGGCGAAGGCTTTGGCCGATGGCGTGCTCGGCTTCGACCTTGGCGGGACCATGGGGACGAGCGAAATCGGTGATGAAGTTTTAGCACGGCTTTGACCCGCGACAAAACGCACGATAGGATAGCAATATGAAGAAAACCACCGGCCAAGACCGCGCCATCACGACAAATTGGAAACCCGCGACGCAGGCCGTGCGCGGCGGCACATGGCGGTCGGAACATGGCGAGACGAGCGAGGCTTTGTTCCTCAATTCCGGCTTCACCTATGACAATGCGGAAACGGTGGCGGCGCGGTTCCGGTTGGAAGACCCCGGCATGACCTACTCGCGCATCCAAAACCCGACTGTGGCGATGCTGGAGGAACGGATTGCGTTGATGGAGGGGGCGGAGGCATGCCGGACGCAGGCAACGGGCATGGCGGCGATGACCACGGCTTTGCTCTGCCAACTTTCGGCGGGCGACCATGTTGTTGCGGCGAAGGCGGCGTTCGGTTCGTGCCGCTGGCTGGTCGATAATCTGCTGCCCAAATTCGGCATAGAAACCACCGTCATTGACGCGTTCGACAATGCGCAGTGGGAGGCGGCGATTAAGCCCAATACCAAAGTTTTCTTCTTCGAAACCCCCGCCAATCCGACGATGGACATTGTTGATTTGACGTTCGTTTGCGGTTTGGCGCGGGCGCATGGGATTACCACCGTCGTCGATAACGCCTTTGCCACCGCCGCGTTGCAACGGCCCATTGAGTTTGGCGCGGATGTCGTTGCCTATTCCGCGACCAAATTGATGGACGGACAAGGTCGCGTCATGGCCGGAGCCGTTTGTGGGAGCGAGGCATTTATCAACGACGTGCTGTTGCCCTTCCAACGCAACACAGGGCCAAACTTGGCGTCGTTCAACGCGTGGGTGATTTTGAAATCGCTGGAAACGCTCGACCTGCGGGTGCAGCGGCATAGCGAAAACGCGCTGGCCGTGGGCCGCTTTATGGAGGGCCGCGTGCCGCGCATGATCCATCCCGGCTTGCCCAGCCACCCGCAACATGACCTTGCCATGCGGCAAATGAGCGCGTGCGGCGCGATTTTTGCCTTTGAGGTCGATGGCGGGCGGGAGCAGGCCTATGCGTTGCTTGATGCCCTGCAACTGATTGATATTTCGAATAATATCGGCGATAGTAAGAGCCTGATGGTGCATCCGGCGTCCACCACACACCACAATGTCGGTGAGGCCGTGCGCGCCGAGATGGGCGTGGGTGAGGGGATGCTGCGCGTCAATATCGGCCTTGAGGATGTGGACGACATCATCGCCGACTTGGATCAGGCGCTATCGGCGGCGGGGTTATAGTCGGTGCCATTGAACTTCCTCTTCCCTTATGCCGCGACGACCGAGGGCGTGACCGTGCGCGTCGCTGCGTCGTTCCTGCCCGAACAATCGGCGGTGAAGCGGGGGCAGTGGTTTTGGGCCTATCACATCCGCATCGAAAACGGGCGCGAGGCTCCGGTGCAACTGCTCGCCCGCCATTGGAAAATCACCGATGGCCATGGTGAGATTACCTATGTCGATGGCGACGGCGTGGTGGGGGAGCAACCGTGGATTAAACCCGGCGGCGCGCATGATTATGTGTCCGGCTGCCCGCTGCCGACGGCGTTCGGGTCGATGCAGGGCACGTTTTTGATGGTCGATTTTGACAATGAGCGGAGGTTCTTGGCGGAAATTCCGCTGTTCCACCTACGCGTCGATGAGGCGAGCGCGTGAAACGGACGCTGCTGCCCCTCAATGCCCTGCGCGTATTTGATGCGGCGGCGCGGCACCTGAATTTTACCCGCGCGGCGGATGAGTTGGCGGTGACGCCCGCGGCGGTGGGCCAGCAAATTCGCGCGATGGAGGATATGCTGGGCGTCGTCCTGTTCCGCCGGACGCCCAAGGGGTTGGAATTGACGACGGAGGCCACGGCGGGGCTAGATGCGTTGCGCGCGGGGTTCCTTTCCCTTGAGGAATCGGTCGCCGCGATGCAGGGCGGGCAGGGGTCAAACACGCTGACCTTGGCGGTCCCGCGTGAGGTGCAGAGCCGCTGGCTGATGCCCGCGCTGGCCCCCTATTTGGCGGCGAACCCTGCGTTGAACCTTTCCATCGTGCCAAGCGAGGGGGAGAATGATTTTGCCGAAAGCAATCTGGATCTCGCCATTTGGCTGAGCGATGGCACGGGGGATATGCCCGGCGCGGCGCTGGGTGGTGTGAACGGCGGCGGCTTTGTTGAGGTTGGCGTGAGCGGCGCACCAGCCCGCGCGCTCCTATGGCCCGGCCAAGGTGGTCAAAGCACCACCACAGACATTGACGCCCCGCTGCGCCTACCCGATCTATCGGCGGCGATTGCAGCGGCGGAGGCAGGGCTGGGCCGCGCGACGGTCCCACGTCTGTTGGTGGGGGATGCGTTGGAGAGCGGTGCGCTGACTGCGTTCGGTGAAAGCACAGACCCGCGCCAATACCACATCCTCGCCCCCGCCCCGCAATGGCGGCAGGCCAAGGTGAAGGCGTTGGCGGCGGCTTTGGTCAAATAAGGAGGCAATTATGCGTTACGGTTTGGTTCTTGGTTCGGTGGCCGCACTTTTTGCGACCATGGCAGGTGTCGCACCAGCCCAAGCAGGCATGGCTATGGAAGTGGATGCGGTCTGTGCCGTTGGCGGTGAAAAATTCACCTACACCACCACGCCCTCCTACACCATTTTCGGCAAACGCCCAGACGGAAAGCCTTACGGCAGTTGGACCTTCCCGCTAGAATTGCCGATTTGCCCCGGCAATGGCATCGTCATGTATGACGACTTCAGCGATGCCGAAAAGGCTGCATTGCCGGACATTTTGGCCAGCGAAGCCTTTGCCGCCGTTCGCCAAACCGACACCGATTATTATCGCGCAATGTGGCTGTCCCGTGCATTGGGCCGCGATGTCGCGGAGCAACGCAATTTGCTTTATGTGGCGATTTGGGAAACCGACGGACGGGAAGACCTGCGTTGCCGATATTTCGGTGAATATCTGGCGATGGCAAAGCCGTTTCCGATGGACAGCTTCATGGAATCCGACGTTTGGGAGGAACTGTCCTACGCCAATGCGGAGCGGGAATTGGGCCGTTTTGACGATGCGATTGCGCGCTTGGACCGCATTGCTATCGCCAATGCCAAGGATGAAGACGGCAATCCCCTTGCCGAAACCGCGGACTTGGTCGAGGGGATTTCAATGTTGCGCAAAGCGGCGGAACGGCGCGATGCCAACCCGATGACATTGGAAGGAAAAGACGCGCCGATGCCAAGTCTTTGCGCACAACGCTAAAAACGCTTACTGATTCCTAAGCCACCCCGTTACCGCCAATCGGCCCAGTGGCGCAAAGGGCGATACCAATGACACGCTATGCGCTTGTGGCACGGCGAACAGGTTCAGGCTGTTGAACGCCGGCCGGAACCCGCCGTTCACGTTCCCCTCCGTATCGTGGAACAGCAGCATTCCGCCCCAATCGGCGCGCCAATCCTGCGTCGTCAAATTGAGCACATAGGCGACGCGCCACCCTTGGCCGACATGGCTGTCATGGTGCAGCGCAAGGAATTGCCCCGGCGCGTATAATGTCGCCTGCGCATCGGCCTTAATCAGGTCATCGAAGCCGGTGACGTCACGGGCAAGGCCGATGAAGCCCGCGTCGTTCAAATCCTCCAACAATCGGTCGTGCAGGCCGCCGGGTGCCCACCCACCCAAATAGGCGTCCAGCATCGGATATTGGTGGAACATAAAGCCATAGTCGCTTTGGTCGCCCGCATCCGTGTGGCGCGTCATTGCCGTTTCCACCGATTGCACCATCGCGCGTCGAGCGTCCACCGTCATAGTGGCCAATTCAGCGGCGCGGATGGATTGCGCGGGGGCATCGCCCGCCTGGATGGCAAGGCCCCACGGCG
>JBGSSR010000068.1:0-8665 GCA_041736905.1 Sphingomonadaceae bacterium
CACTGCGGCAGCGCCCGCCGCGAATGTCGGTGCGCTGAAAGATCGCGCCGAACCTCGCTCCGATGCGAAGAAAAAGCCCGTTGAGGATCCGCGTAAGGCTGGTCAAAACGAACGCCGCCAATCGGGCAAGCTGTCCGTCAATCGCGCCATGGACGGCGATGATGGCGCGCGTGCCCGCTCGCTTGCCGCTCTGAAACGCGCGCGTGAGAAGGAAAAGCGCAGTCAAATGGGCGGCCAACGCCGCGCCGCGCAACCCAAACAAAGCCGCGAAGTTATCGTTCCAGAAGTCATCACGGTGCAGGAACTGGCCAACCGTATGGCCGAAAAGGGCGCGGATTTGGTGAAGGCGCTGTTCAAAATGGACATGCCGGTTACGATTAACGAAGCGATTGACCAAGACACCGCCGAATTGCTGGTCGAAGAATTCGGCCACACCATTAAGCGCGTGTCTGATTCCGATGTCGAAATCGTCGCCAGCGATGATGTTGACGCGCCCGAAACGATGAAACCGCGTCCGCCGGTTGTCACCGTTATGGGCCATGTTGACCATGGTAAGACCAGCCTGCTCGATGCCCTTCGCGGTGCGAATGTTCAGGCGGGAGAAGCGGGCGGCATTACGCAACATATCGGCGCGTATCAGGTCAAGACGAAGGATGGCCAATTGGTCACCTTCCTCGACACGCCGGGTCACGCCGCCTTCACCGAAATGCGCCAACGTGGAGCCATGGCGACGGATATTGTCATCCTTGTCGTTGCAGCCGATGACGGTTTGATGCCGCAAACGATTGAGGCCATCAAACACGCCCGCGCCGCCAATGTGCCATTGATCATTGCGATTAACAAAATCGACAAGGAAGGCGCGAACGCCCAAAAGGTTCGCGAACGCCTTCTGGAACATGAAGTCGTCGTCGAACAAATGGGTGGCGAAGTTCAGGACGTTGAGGTTTCCGCGCTCAAGAAACTGGGCCTTGATGAATTGCTCGAAAAACTGGCGCTTCAGGCCGAAGTTATGGAGCTTGCCGCCAATCCCGACCGCATGGCTGAGGCCGTGGTGGTTGAGGCGCAACTCGATAAGGGTCGCGGTGCGGTTGCCACCGTGCTGATTAAACGCGGCACTTTGAAACGCGGCGACATCTTTGTGGTTGGCGAACATACGGGTAAAGTCCGCGCCTTGGTCAATGATAAGGGGCAGCAAGTGGCCGAGGCGTTGCCGTCGCAACCGGTTGAGGTGCTTGGCTTGTCCGGTGTTCCGTCCGCGGGCGATACGTTGACGGTCGTGGAAAATGAGGCCCGTGCGCGCGAAGTTGCGTTGTATCGCGCCGAAACATCGCGGGCGAAACGGACGACAAGTGCGCCGGTTACTCTGGAGAATATGTTCACCGCCAAGGATGACAAGGCGTTGGAATTCCCCGTCGTCATCCGCGCCGATGTGCAGGGTTCGACCGAGGCCATCGTCAATGCGCTCAACAACCTATCGACCCCCGAAATCCGCGTCCGCGTCCTGCAAAGCGGCGTCGGTGCGATTACCGAGGGCGATGTGACCTTGGCGCAGGCCACGGGCGCGCCGATTATCGGCTTCAACGTCCGTCCGAATGCAAAGGCGCGCCAAATTGCTGAGCGTGAGAAGGTGACGTTCAAATATTATGACGTCATCTACCACCTGACCGAGGCGATCGCCAAGGAAATGGCGGGCGAGCTTGGCCCCGAAATCATCGAAACTGTCGTCGGCCGTGCCGAGGTCAAGGACGTGTTCAAATCGGGCAAGCGCGACAAGGCGGCCGGTCTTCTGGTCACCGAGGGCGTCATCAAGAAAGGCCTACACGCGCGCCTTACCCGCGACGATGTCATCGTGTCGAAAACCACGATCGCCTCGCTGCGTCGGTTCAAGGACAATGTGGACGAAGTCCGCGCCGGCATGGAATGCGGCGTGGTCCTATCCGACACCAACGACATCAAATCCGGCGATATGCTGGAGGTGTTCGAGGTCGAGGAACGCGAACGGGTGTTGTGAGGTTAGGTTTGAGGCATGCCAAAGGGTTTCTTTACCGATGATATGCCTCGGCCACCTTGCGCAGAAATGTTGGGCTGGGAATTAATCGATCAATGGCCGGAAGAAGGGCGTATTGAAATTGCCTTTCATTCGACCAGCTCGATGCTCAATCCTCGTGGAACAATCCAAGGCGGATTTATCGCCGCAATGCTTGACGATACTATGGGGCCTGCGTTGGTCACAATGACGGGGGGAACGCAAATCCCCATAACCCTCGACATGAATGTGTCATTTGTGAGTCCGGCAATGCCAGGGCGCTTGATTGGTCGGGGCCGAGTGGTAAAGCGGACGCGAAGTTTGGCGTTTTTGGAAGCGGAATTGTTTGACGAGGACGGGCGGTTGTTGGCGCGTGCCACGTCCACTGCTCGCGTGCTGGATTTTGAAAAATGAACAAGAGTGACACCCCCCAAGGCCCCTCCATCCGCGTGCTTCGTGTGGGTGAGCAGGTGCGGCATATCCTGTCCGAACTCCTCGCGCGTGGGGAGGTGCATGATGATGTGTTGACCGCGCATGTGATTAGCGTGACCGAAGTTCGTATGTCCCCCGACCTGCGCCATGCGACCGTGTTCATCAAACCCCTGCTGGGCCGTGAAGAGGCGGCGGTGCTTAAGGCATTGCGCACCAACACGGCGTTCCTGCAACGCGAAGTCGCCGAGCGGATGAAAACCAAATATGCGGCGAAGTTGAAATTCCTGGCCGATGAGAGCTTTGATGAGGGCAGCCATATTAACAAGCTGCTCAACGATCCCAAAGTCGTGCGCGATTTGAGTGACGAGGCCGAATAGTTAGGCCGGAAAAAAGGCGGAGGATTGCTCCCACACCAATTTTGCTTTTATTCCGCCTTTGTGGGCATCTCATAAAAAACGCCTGCATTTGGCCCTAATGGCACGTCGAGCGCGACCCAACCCACGGTCATGATCACGCCCACAATTAAAATGCCGATGGAATATGGCAACATCGTTGCCGCCAAGCTGCCTAGACCGAAATCCTTTTGCCATTTTTGTGCAAATACTAAAATCAGCGGGAAATAGACCATGAGCGGCGTGATGATATTGGTCGCACTGTCGCCAACGCGATAGGCCGCCGTGGTCATCTCCGGCGAAATGCCGAGCAGCATCAGCATGGGCACGAGGACCGGCGCAAGCAAAGCCCACTTCGCACTCGCCGATCCCACAAACAGGTTGAGCACGGCGGTGAACAGCACGATGACGGCAAGCAACACTGGCGCGGGCAAATTCATCGATTGCAACCCGTCGGCGCCATGAACGGCGATGATGAGGCCCAAATTCGACCACCCAAACATCGCCACAAAATGCGCGGCGGCGAAGGCGAGGACCAAATAATAGGCCATCGTCGCCATCGAATCGCTCATCATTTTAACAAGGTCGCGGTGGTTGTTGATGACGCCCACGGCGCGGCCATAGGCCCATCCGCCCAGCAAGAAGAGCAGGAAGAAGGCGGCGACCAATGACTGATAGAAGGGCGTCATTTGCGCCTCAGGCGAGGCGGTTTCATCAATCAACGGCGTGCCCGGACCCCATGTGAATAGCGCCCAAAGGCCGACTACGAACAGCATCGCGAGGCTCGCATGGCGCAAACCCTTACGTTCCTCACCCGTCAATTCGGCGGACACGCCCGCGCTGTCGGCCCCCGCATCGCCCTCAGCGTGATACACGCCAAGGCGCGGCTCTACCACGCGGTCGGTGACGTACCAAATGACGGGTAGGAACAGGAAGGTCATGCCTACGATGAAATACCAATTGCCCGCGATATTTGCCTGCCACCCTGTAAACACGGTATCGACCGCCGATTGCGTTATACCGAATAGCAAGGCGTCAAGCTGCCCCGGGAACAGATTGGCGCTGAACCCGCCCGATACGCCAGCGAAAGCGGCGGCGATACCAGCGATTGGGTGACGCCCAACCGCGTGATAGAGGATACCTGCCAGCGGAATGAGCACCACATAAGCGGCATCGGCGGCCAAATTGCCTATCATCGCGACCAACGCCACGATGGGGGTCAGCAGGAATTTCGGCGCGTTCTTTACGCCCGCGCGCATCGCGGTTCCAAACAGGCCCGACGCCTCCGCCACGCCCGCGCCCATCATCACGATGAGCACATAGCCAAGCGGGTGGAAATGCGTAAAAGTCTTGGGCATCTCAACCCAAAACCGCGCGATATTTTCGGCGCTTAGCAGGCTGGTTGCTGCGATAACTTTGGCTTGGCCCGTTGCCTCATCGACTTCGGTTGGGTGGACAGCGGACCAACCTGCCAGCGCGCCGACAATCGACACGCCAATCAAGAACACGATCAACCAAAAGAATAAAACCACCGGATCGGGCAGGGCATTGCCCACGCGTTCAATCCATTTCAAAAAGCCCCTCTGCGGGGTGTCGCCAGCGGCGGGCGGTGTAACGCTTCCCATACTCATGACCTCCATTATTGTGTGCGCTCTGTTGGGCAAGCACTTGTGATTATGTTGTCGTGAACCGTTCGATTTGGCCAGCCCTTATGCGCCGACCAATTTGGCGTTGAGGGTGATTTTCACCTTCTTCCCAACCACGCCGGAATAGGCGGTCATGCCAAAATCGTTGCGATTGATGGTGGTTTGGCCGGTCAGGGTGAACCGCTCGGTTCCCTTCGCCTGCGCGGGGGCAGCCGAAAACGTGACAGCCATGCTCACCGGCTTGGTCACGCCGCGCGCGGTGAGGTCGCCCGATACCGTGCCGGTGGTCGCGGTTTTCATGGCCAAGGATTTGCCAACAAACGTCACCGTCGGGTATTTTTCGACCCAAAAGAAATCCTTACTTTTAAGGCGTTTCAATGTGACGCCATCGCCGGCCTTCAATTTGGTGGCGTCAATCGCGACATTGATGTCCAATGTTTTCATGGATGCGGGCGTAAAGCTGACGCGCCCCGATATGGCATCAAAGCGTGCACTTTTGCTGGCCAGGCCAAGGAAACCGACCTTGGCCACCGCCGTGCTGGAACTTTCGATTTTATAGCGGACTACCGTTGCAGCGGGCAAAGCGGTGGCCCCGCCAATGAGGACTAAAAAAGCTATCATGGTAACGAAACGCATTTGGGGCTCCTTAATTTCGGCAATCTTGGCGGCAACTGTGCAAAGCTGCAAGTGTGATAAATCGGGCCGTTCCCATTGGCCAAATCCGCCGCTATGGCAGGGGCATGGCAAAGCTTTATTTCTATTACGCCAGCATGAATGCCGGCAAATCGTCCAACCTGTTGCAAGCCGCATTTAATTATGGCGAGCGCGGCATGAACGTCATGTTATGGACCGCCGCGATCGACAACAGCCCCGGCTTTGGCGCGATTAGCAGCCGGATTGGGTTGGCGGCGGATGCGCATCGGTTTCAGGCTGACACTGATATCCGCGCGCATGTGGCGGCACGGCATGAGGAAACGTCGCTTGCCTGCGTGCTGATCGATGAGGCGCAGTTTTTGACGAATGCGCAGGCGTGGCAATGCGCCGCGATTGCCGACAAGGTAGGGATACCCGTGCTGTGCTATGGCCTGCGTACCGATTTTCAAGGGGAATTGTTCCCGGGGTCGGCAACTTTGCTGGGCATTGCAGACAGCCTGGTCGAACTGAAAGCCGTGTGCGAGTGCGGGCGCAAGGCGACGATGAATATGCGGGTGGACAGCGCGGGCCGTGCCGTGGTTGAGGGCGCGCAAACCGAAATCGGCGGCAATGACCTTTATGTGGCCATGTGCCGCAAGCATTTCGTGGAAAAAGTTGAGGCGGCGCGTGGTTGAGTTGGCGCAAGAATTGTCGAATGGCGACATCACGTTGAAACTTGTTACAGCGGAGATATATCCGCGCCTGAAAGTGACGTTCGCAAAGGACACCGAAATTTGGGACATCTACCCCGTCAATCTCAACGACCCCGATGCGGAGGCGCAATTGGCGGCTTTCCATGGCGGAGAAGGGTGGACGCATTATGCGGTCTTTCGCGGTGATGAGGTCGTGGGGACGACTAGCTACATCCATCCCTCGATTGAAAATGGCACGGTGATGATCGGCGGCACCTATCTGCAACCCGATGCGCGCGGGTGCGGCATTAACAGCGCGATGAAGCGGATGATGATCGATCATGCCTTTGCCTGCGGGTTCTGGCGGGTGGAGTTCACCGTCGATACGCGCAACACGCGGTCGATGGCAGCGTGTGAGAAGCTAGGTTTCAAACTTGAAGGCATTATGCGCCGCAACCGGCGGACTTGGACCGGATATGTGCGCGACACGGCGATGTACTCCATCCTTAAGGAAGAATGGGCGTGACCAAAGGCCCGCACGGTTGGATCATTCTCAACAAACCACCTGGCCTTGGCTCTACCCAGGCGGTGAGTGCGGTGAAGCGGAACCTGCGCGATGCGGGCTTGCTCGGCAAATTGCGCGATGGGCCGAAGGTGGGTCATGGCGGCACTTTGGACCCCTTGGCGGAGGGCGTGTTGCCAATTGCTTTGGGGGAGGCGACGAAGCTGACTGGGCGATTGCTCGAGGCGGATAAGATTTACGACTTCACGATCAGGTTTGGCGAAGAAACAGATACTCTCGACGCCGAGGGAAGCATTACCCGTGATGAAGGGCCGATGGGCCTCAAAATCGACGATTCAGATGTTGAGGATGTGCTTGGTCAATTCATCGGTGAGATCGAACAAATCCCACCTGCTTATTCAGCAATCAAGGTTGACGGAGTGCGGGCATATACTCGTGCGCGCTCGGGTCAAGCAGTTGAACTAGGATCTCGGTCGGTCACGATCTATGATCTGCAATTCCGCTCGGCGTGTTGGGATACCGACGCTGGTAAGCTAATGGTTAGCCTCACCGCTCATGTCTCCAAAGGCACCTACATCCGCTCCCTCGCCCGCGACATTGCGCACGCCTGCGGCACCGTCGGCCATGTGACCATGCTGCGCCGGACCAAAGCAGGACCATTCGCCCTGTCCCAATCGATTTCACTGGACAAACTCAACCAAATCGGCCAAGGCGCGCCCATCGAAGGCATATTGCTGCCTTTAGAGGCGGGACTGGCCGACATCCCGGTTTTTCGCCTCACCCCCGACGAAGTGGTCCAAGTCCGGCAAGGACGGGTGCTGACGCGGGAAAGCCTCACCGATGGGCTGTATTGGGCGCGCAGCGTGGATGACACGCCGATTGCGCTGATGCAAGTTACGGGCGGTAACGCCCGCGTCGAACGGGGCTTTAACATTCAAAATGATGTCGCGAAGGACAAAAAATGACTGTTGCACCAGATCGCAAGACTGAAATCGTTAAAGAACATGCCCGCTCCGAAGGCGACACCAGTTCGCCGGAAGTCCAAGTTGCCATCCTGACCGAACGGATTGTCAACCTGACCGAGCATTTCAAAGCCAACCATAAAGACAATCACAGCCGCCGCGGCCTTTTGGCGATGGTGAACAAGCGTCGCAGCTTGCTCGACTATCTGAAGAAAAAAGATCATGCGCGTTATGCTGATTTGATTGCGAAGCTGGGTCTTCGTAAATAAGAATTCGGACGGCGGCCTCCTTTGGGGGCCGTTTTCCTTATGGGGGGCGGGGCAGTTATGCTACCGCCCTTTCGTATAAGGGCCATCCCGCATTCGGTGGGACAGCCTTGGGGCCAAAAGCGCTCCACCCGGACCGGGACGGATTGCCCGGATAAGAGGCCCCGCCCTGCATTGGGCAGGCGGGATAAAGGAAAATTTATGTTTGATGTTAAAACTGTATCGCTGGAATGGGGCGGAAAAACCCTCACTCTGGAAACCGGCCGTATTGCCCGCCAAGCGGATGGCGCAGTGCTGGCCACTTATGGCGACACCGTCGTTTTGTGCGCCGTAACCGCCGCCAAATCGGTGAAAGAGGGTCAGGATTTCTTCCCGCTTACCGTCCATTATCAGGAAAAATATTCCGCCGCCGGCCGTATCCCCGGTGGCTTTTTCAAGCGTGAACGCGGCGCGACGGAAAAGGAAACGCTTGTTTCCCGTCTGATCGACCGTCCCATTCGTCCGCTGTTCCCCGAAGGTTTCTACAACGAAATCAACTGCATTTGCCAAGTGCTGTCTTATGATGGTGAGACTGAGCCCGATATCGTTGCGATGATTGCGGCGTCGGCGGCTTTGACCATTTCCGGCGTTCCCTTTATGGGTCCAATCGGCGCAGCGCGCGTTGGTTTCAAGGATGGCGAATATCAATTGAACCCCAACATGGCCGAAGTCGCAGAGGGTCGTTTGGACCTCACTGTTGCCGCGACTGGCAATGCGGTGATGATGGTCGAATCGGAAGCCAAGGAGCTGACCGAAGATGAAATGCTGGGTGCCGTCCTGTTCGCGCATGACGAAATCAAGAAAGTCATCAACGCGATCATCGATCTGGCCGAAAAAGCGGCGAAGGATCCTTGGGAAGTTGACCTGTCCGACAACACCGCCGACATGAAGGCGAAGCTCAAAGATCTAATCGGCGGCGACATTGCGGCGGCGTATAAAACCACCGACAAATCGGCACGTTCCAACCTGCTGAACGAAGCGCGCGCGAAGGCGAAGGCGGCATTTTCCGACCAACCTGCGCAAACGCAAATGGTCGCTAACAAGACCATGAAGA
>JBGSSR010000094.1:0-3295 GCA_041736905.1 Sphingomonadaceae bacterium
CTGGGCAAGCAGGTGCGAAAAGACGATGAGCGGGATCGTGACCGGACAAAGGATCGAGACCGCGACCGTGGAGGGCCAGGACGATGAGTGATGTGCAGGACGATCCACTCTTGGGGTTGTTGACCGATATTGCCGAAGGGGTGGCGACGCTTGCCGCGCGCATTGACGCGATGGAGGCTGCAAACGCGGTGCATCAGGCCCAAGTCAACGAGGCTCTTGCCACCATCGCCGAGATCGCCACACGAACCTATTATGTCAGCAAGCCGTCCGATGCCTTGCCCGATGCTGTTATTAACTCCGCCGTGCTGGATACCATGATCGACCATTGGCCGATGGGGTGGACAATGACGTTCCCGACTTCGGAGTTTAAGCTGCTCAAAGACCTTGAGGCGCTCAAGACCGCCGAGATCGAAGCACAACTCAGGGCGCGGACAGAGATCGCGGACGATGCAACCAACGCGCAGCGACTTCGCCATGCGCGGATATTGGTGATGCTGAACGAAGAAATGGACAAGCGATTCAAAGCTCACATGAAAAGCGTGGAGCGCGATGGGCCGGAGCGGAGCCGATGAGCCTCGTTCACAAACAGCGAAAGGATGGACAAAAGCCATCCTCGCTGCCACATGCCAGCGCACGTTCAAGCTGCAACAATCTGCACGGAACCCTAATTTATTCTACACAGTTCCTGCACAGGCAAATTATGTCGATATTTACCAAGCAATATCAACATATTACAGAACTACCGTCCTTAGTTCAGCATGACGGCTAATTGCATAGGCTTATCCAGCACCTCGCACCAACTGCCCAATTGACTTACCCCGCCCCTGCTTTAGAACAAGGCGCAACCAAAGTCGGGCCGTTACGGAACACTCATCATGCAAACCAAAATCGATTTAGAGGCGCTGTGTCAGGAACGCGGGCTGCGCATTACCGACCAGCGGCGCGTCATTGCGCGCGTGATTTCGGACTCCGATGACCACCCCGATGTCGAGGAACTCTACAAGCGCGCATCCGCCATCGACGCCAAAATCTCCATCGCCACCGTGTACCGCACCGTGCGGCTGTTTGAGGAGGCGGGCATCCTCGACCGCCATGATTTCGGTGATGGCCGCGCCCGCTATGAGGCGGCACCGGAGGCACACCACGACCATCTGATCGACGTCGAAACCGGCAAAGTCATCGAATTTGTCGACCCAGAATTAGAGGCGCTGCAAAAAATCATTGCCGAGCGGTTGGGCTATCGCCTGGTCGATCACCGCATGGAGTTATACGGTGTCGCCATCAAACGGGACGCCTGAGGGCGGGCCTGAGGACGGGGATAAAGTCCCCGCCGCCGATCCGTTTGCGCGCCATGACCCGCCGCTCACGATAAGCGATTGGGGGCGGATAACGGTGCGGCTAAGCGCCATCATCGGCCTGCTCATCCTGCTCGTTCCGCTGCATTATGCCTTCCGCGCGGTGCGCATAACCTCCCCCTTCCCGCAGTTTTTTTTAGGGAGCGCCGGCCGCATTTGCGGTGCGCGGGTGAAGGTTCACGGCACCCACCTACGCCGCGATGTGTTCTATTTATCGAACCATATCAGTTGGATAGACATACTCGCCATCGGCGGCGCATGCGGGTCGGCGTTTGTGTCCAAGGCGGAGATTAAATCTGTGCCATTGGTCGGTTGGCTCGCCGATATGAACAAGACATTGTATGTCGAGCGTGAGGCGCGGCACAATGTCGCGGCGCAAATCAACGCGCTGCGCGATGCGCTGGCCGAGACATGGGCGATCACCGTGTTTCCGGAGGGGACGACGAATGACGGCGTGACGTTGAAACCGTTCAAAGCGGCGCTGCTGAAGGTTCTGGAACCCCCGCCGCCGGGCATATTGGTGCAGCCGATTTATATGGATTACGGCGATGCGATTGCGTTCGTCACCTGGCTGGGCACGGAGCATGGCAAGGACAATGCGCTACGCATTTTGGCGCATAAGGGGAGTTTTGAGTTGGGGTTGCACTTTTTGGAACCCTTCGACCCGGCGGAGTTTGCGGACCGAAAGGCGATTGCGGCGGAAGCGGAGGTTAGGATTCGGGGGATGATGGGGAGTTAGCAGGAGTTGCTATTGCCCAAGCGGCAAGCCTTGTCGAAAAAGGACTTCGCTTTCACAGCGTCTTTTGGAACGCCTTGTCCGTTTTGATAGAGGACGCCGAGGTTGTGGCATCCACCTGCGTGATCTTTTTCGCACGCTTTTGTAAAGTGCGTTGCCGCTGTAGTAAGACTCTGCGGTACTCCTAGGCCTTTATAGTAATGCATGCCCAGATTGTAACATCCACCTCCATTTCCGCCCTCACACGCAGATTTAAATAGTGACACAGCTCGTGTGTTGTTTTGCAATACACCATTGCCGAGAGCATATAGCGCACCAAGATTAGAACACGCCACGGCCTCACCCTCTTTGCAGGCTTGGTCATAGTATCCCGCAGCAGTGCTGGCATTTTTCGCGACGCCAACTCCATGCTCGAAACGAGTGCCTGCATTGTTGCATACCAACATGAATCCAAGTTCACAGGACCTTACGTATAACGCGGTGGCCTTTGGTAAGTTTTTTGTTACGCCAATGCCATTATCATAAAACAACCCTATCGAAAAGCAGCCACCTGCATCACCAAAATCGCATCCTTTCTGATAGTATATAGCGGCCATTTCAATATTTAATGGCACGCCATCACCCTGCTCATGTAAACCGCCAAGCATTGAACAACTTATGGCATGTCCTCCCAAGCAAGCCTTCGCAAACAAGGGTGCAGACTTTCCACGATTCTGGACGACGCCGGTATTGCCGAAATAATAAGCGCCGCCGGCAGCGAAACAGGCCTCGATGTCGTCTGCGCGACATTGCTCCTCCACCTCTGCAACCAGCTGAGCTATAGCATCATTTTCCTCTGCCATATCCTGTGCCCTTGCCGCCTCACCTTGTGCCAAGGCAGGTGCACTCAACATGCCCAACGCCAACGCCGCCATCATCGCCCGCATAAGTCCTGCAAAACCCATCCCAAAACGCTCCCTCATCGCGGCGGCGCAACCGCCCGCTGCTGCCCCTTTTTGCCGCAGGGTTGCTTTGGCCGCAAGGGGTAAGGTTGCGCGCGCTTGCCCTCCCCCCCCCGCACGCGCACCCCCCAAGCCCCCTCACGCAAAAACATGAATCCCTATTCACCTTTAGCCAATTGACCTTCCCGCCCGCGCGCCATAAGGGTGCTGCATACGAATCAATTCGCTTTAGTAAGGCCCGCCCATGAAGAAAATCTACCCCG
>JBGSSR010000123.1:0-2462 GCA_041736905.1 Sphingomonadaceae bacterium
GACGCAAACCGCCGACGATAAGCGCGCGGTCGTGGCTGTTCAATCCCAGCGCCACCCCATCGGCGCGGTCGAGGCGCAGGGCGAGTGCCGTCGTCGCAACCTCACGCATCGCCCTTCACCTCGATCAGCTCTACCCCGCCAAATTCGGCGGCATTGTGGGTGATTCCGGCGACTTCCAAAACGTCGGACGCAAAGCGCACGGGGACGTGGAATTGGAAACCGGCGGTGATGGTCGCGCCGGATGAAGGCGCTTGTATGAAGCGGATGGTGCCGTCGATGACGCTCCAACCACTTGCCGGAACGCCGTCCACCGCGACCAAGACGCTGCCCGCCACGGGGTGGGTAATCCGCCGGATTTGCGCCGCCTCGCCGCTGCCATAGGATTTGATGAGCGCGAAGTCGGCGGTCACGCCGTCGCCCTCTCCCAACACCACATCCGTTGCGGTCGGCGCGCCGGTCATCGCGTGGCTTGAGTGATCGGTCGGGTCCAGCAACCGGAACGCCCGCGCCGCGCCATGCCGTGCGCGGAAGAACGCGATGAGGGTGCTGACCGCCGCATCATCAACCAATGCGGGGCCAATGTCATAGGACAGGCGCGCATCGGCCCATGCGCTTGAGCGGTACTCCTGCCCGCTGGCGAGGCCGACGATCCGCGTGGAAAAACTGGGCCGGATTTGCGCGCGCCTGCTGAACGCGAGGGGGAGTAGAACGTCGTCAAAACCCTGCATTTGGAGTTCCTTTGGTGAGGATGAGGCCATCGCGTGCCACCTGCGGCCAGGCCCACAATAGGACCTCCGCATGGCCGCGCTTTGTGGCGGCATCGGCGGCGGACAGGATAGGCGGCCATTCCGCCGCCGCGTTTTCTGGGTCGAGAACGAAGCCCGCAAAATAATGCGTTTCAGGAAGGGGATAGCCAAGACGCGCAATCGCAGCCGCCACGCCCGCTTGCGACAATGCCAGCGCACCCGTCGCGGCCCAATCATAATCCTCCAATTGGAGGGTATCGAACGCCGGCGCCGCCCATCCGACGGGCAAATTCGCGCGTTTGACTTCGGGCCGTGCGGGGTCGAGGATTGTTGGCAGATACGCGAGGAGCAGGGTTTCTGCGGACGGGTCAGCCGCCTTCACCGCCACACACAATGCCGCCGTTGACGCCGACAGCAACGCCCCCGCTTGGTCTAGCAGGGTTGTTTGTGCTGCCGTCAATGCCCCGCCGACGTCGGCAATGATGGGCGGATTGTCCCCGAACGCGGCCTTTGCCGCATCATCATAAAGGTAAATGCGCCCGCTCGCATCGGTCCACCACCACGGCTCGCCAACCTGAAACCGAACGGGGCATCCGGCGTCTTGCAGCAGGTCCGCAAACCGCACCGCCACCGCTTGCAACCACGCCATCGCCGCCACATTGGCGGGGGAAAGCAGGGTTGAGGGTGGCTGCCACCCCGTCAGCGCGGGGGCACCGTTGCTCGCCCGTTGCATCCACTCCGGCGGGGCGTATTCGGCGAACAGTTCGAAGGATAAAGAGGCTATCGGGGACAATCCTGCCGCCTTCGCGCGAGCGAAAAAGTCCACATGCCACGCCGCCGCCGCGCTGTTTAAGGGGTCGCCGGAAAGCGCGATTTTGCCATCACTGGCGAGGCGCATAAAGTGGCTCATGCCGACATAATGGACCAGCGATCCGGCGTAACCGCACGCCGCGATTTGCTCAACAATGCGCGCTGGGCTTTGGTGATACAGGTCGTCATAGCCGGTGGCGATGGCGAGGCCATGGCGCGGGCTGAGCGCGTCGCCGGTGGACAGCATTGCGCCTTCGCCGGTGCAGCGAATGTCGCTGATTTCCGCCCAACCGTCGGGGACGTTGGTCGCTGCTGCCGTGCCGTCATAATCGGCGGCGCTGAGCGATAGGAACATCCGGTCCACATCGCCCGCAAACACCGCGTCGGCCTCTTGCGGAAGCAAGAACCCGCCTTCGAGTGCGCTGAACGGCAAGGTCACAACACAATCCTCCGGCGTCCCAACGGCATAGTTCCACAGGCGCACATACCAGCTTTTCGTCGCGCCATTTTGGTCGCGGCCTTCTATGGTGAGCACCGGCCCGTTGACGGCGTCAAGCGGGCGGATGCCAATGCTCCGCCAACGGAAGGACAATGTGCACCCCCGATAATCGCGCCGCGTGTCATAGGACAAAAGCGGGTGCGAATGCGCGTCCGCGCTCTCCCATATCAGGCCCGCGATTTGATCGCGGCGGGTGGGGTTAAGGGTAACGCGAAGGGCGTCGGCACTGGTCGTCACAACGCTGGCCATCATCGGGCGCGGGAAGGTGATGCTCCACAAACGCGGGTCAAACCGCTGCACATGGGTGCGCGCATGATGCGCCATACGTGCGGGTAAGAGGTGGTGGTTTAGGGGCATGGATGGTCCTAGAAAAAAAGCCCCTCCCCTTCAGGGGAGGGGTTGGGGTG
>JBGSSR010000201.1:0-4046 GCA_041736905.1 Sphingomonadaceae bacterium
TTGCCATGATCCGCCATCAATTGGCGCTGCGCGTCACCCCCGAAGCCCTAGCCCAAGGCATCACGCAGATGCGCTGGCCCGCGCGGATGCAGCGTATGTGCGATGGGCCGCTGACTGCGCTGGCGGAGGGTCATGCGGTAAGGCTCGACGGCGGACATAACAAAGACGCTGGCGCGGCGCTTGCGGCGTTTTTCGCGGGGCGGTCTGCCAAGATGCACCTCATCATCGGGATGTTATCGAACAAAGATGCGGGCAGCATAGTGCGCCCCCTCGCCCCACACCTAACCAGCGTCACCGTGGTTCCGGTGCAGGGGCACGAGCATCATGGAGCAGACGCGTTTGCCGCGGTTCTAAACGGGGCGGCACACGTCACGGCCGCCGCTGACCTGCCCACTGCGCTGTCCGCGCTTCCCAACGACGGCGCGGACGTCCTTATAGGCGGCTCACTTTATCTATGCGGAGAAGCCTTGCGCTTAAATCGCGAGTTTCCGGATTAAATCTTTGCTTGCTGCCGATGTCGGACAAGGAAAAATCCGCCCGCGATTATCAACGCCGTCACCAAAAATTGCCAAAAGCCAAATTCCAACTGCTGTGACAAAATAAGGCTAACGCCGCCGACGATAAGCAGCACAAACCCAAATATTTTGCGGCCATCAATTGGCTCTTTCAGCACATCCCGCTTTGCATCGGTTTGGCGTATTCCCTCCACCACATATCCGCGCGACCATAATATCCATAGCAGGATCATGCCCGGAATAGCGGCCAAGACGGTGACGCCCCAAAAGCCAACCCATCCCGCTTCCTCAGCAATGATACCCGCTGGCCCAGCCATGAACGTTCGGCCAACGCCAGCGAACGAGGACAATAATGCGAACTGTGTCGCGGTATAGGCAATGCTGGATAGGCCCGACAAATAGGTCGTGAATACGGTTAGGCCAATGCCGCTGGTCACATTTTCAACGACAATCGCCGCGACCATCATCCAGTAATTGTCACCCGTCGCGGCCAAGATCATGAACATAGTATTGGACAACATCATTAGCATGCCCGACACGAACAATGCTCGGCCCATGCCCAACCACAGCATGAACGGCGCGCCAATGGCCGATCCCAAAATTAATGCGCCAAAGCCCCAAAACTTATTCGCGCTGATATAATCCAAATCGGAAAAGCCAAGGTCAACGATCATTGGCCCCAACATGGTTTGCCCCATGGCATCCCCAACCTTATAGACCAAGACAAATGCCAGAATTAAGAATGCACCATGGCGCGTTAAAAACTCACGGAAGGGGTTGATAACTGTTTCCATCAACCATTGCCCCGCCGTCATACCTATTGCGCCAGCGAAACGGTCAACGAAGGTGCCCGGCCCTATCCAAAACGCACCCACAATCGCCGGGATTATGGCAAAGCCAGTCAAGCCATAGGCCATTGCCCAGCCCAGACCCAGACCTTCCGCCGATGCCAGATAAATTGTGCCCGCGCCCGCAATCAAATTGCCCGTGCGATAGCCAAATTGGTTTGCCGCCGTGCCATGTGCGAATTCCTCATCATTCAAAATTTCAATGCGGTAAGCGTCAATGACAATATCCTGCGTCGCGGACAGAAACGCAACCACTAGCGCCCAAATGGGGAATAGTCCCAAATTGCCAGGTTGCGGGTTGCTCGCGCCCAATTGCCATAGGGCCATGAACAGCAAGGCTTGTACAAAAAACAACCACGCCCGGCGTTGCCCAAGCCAGCGGGTGAGCAAAGGCAAATGGACTTTATCGACGATTGGCGCCCACAAAAACTTCAATGTGTAAGGTGTGCCCAACGCCACGACGAAGCCAATAGTCGCGGTATCAATACCAACTTTGGCCAACCAAAATGTCATCGTGGCGATAAGCAGAGTCAGCGGAAAACCGCTGGAAATCCCCAATAAAAACGCGACTATAGGCGCCTTGCGGAGATAGGGACGGAATGATTTGATGGACAAAGCCGCGAAAATCAGCGCAGCAATTATGCCTGCAAAAATTAAAAACCGTATCCATTCAACCGACATATATCGTCCCTCGTGACCCTGATTATTCTGCCTAGCGGGGAAAATCTGCACAGCCAATGAATTTCGCGACAACCACGCTGCAACACCCTCATTTTGCGTTTCTCCTATTTCATGTTAGCGTGCTGCCAAATTTAACGGGGGGACATTAAGCATGAACAGCGCCAAAGCACCGATCAGCTTTTGGATAATCGCCGTCCTGTCCTTATTATGGAACAGCATGGGGGCGATGGATTATTATATGACGCAAACGCGCAATATCGATTATTTGTCGCAATTTACGCCGGATCAAGTCGCCTATTTCACCAGCTTTCCGACATGGATGGAGGCAGCATGGGCGTTTGGCGTTTGGGGGGCGGTTTCGGGTTCCATCCTCTTGCTTTTGCGGAAGGCGTGGGCATTACCGGTTTTCATAATTTCGCTTCTTGGCCTTATCACGAGCACGATTTGGCAAGTCTTTGGCAGTCAGATTAACGCTTTTTCAATGATGGGACCGATGGAAATGGCATTTATGGTGGCAATTTGGGTGGTGGCTATTGCCCTGCCCCTCTACGCCCGCCGGATGCAATCGATCGACGTTTTGCGTTAGGCCGATTTCGCTGCAATCAATGCCTTATATTGCGCAACCAGCGCCTGATTGACACCGTCCCAGCTGAATTCCTCGGCACGCGCCGCTCCGGCGGCGGCATGGCGTGCGCGCAAAGCGGGATTAGCGATGTACTGTTCTAACGCATCGGCATAGCCGGTAACAACGGTTGCGGGTACAATTAGTCCATGGACGTCATGGTCCACCAAATGCTTGGTCCCTGCCGCATCGGCGACCACCACGGGTAGGCCGCACGCCATCCCTTCCAACGTAACATTACCGAAAACTTCTGTTTTTGACGGGTTCACCAGAACATCCATGCTTGCCAATGCACGAGCAAGATCAGGCCCGCTTTGGAAGCCAAGAAAGGTTGCGTGCGGCGCGCGGCTTTCAAACAGTTCCCGCGCTGGGCCGTCACCGACAATAAGCGCACGGTGCGGCACACCGCGTGATTTCAACGTGTCTAGAGTCTCGCAAAACCGCGCGACACCCTTTTCCAGAACCAAGCGGCCTAACCAGCCGACAACAAATTCATCATCTGCAATGCCCAGACTGCGCCGCCACGCTAAATCCCGGCGCGATGGGTTTAGCAAGCTTCGATCAACGCCGCGCGACCAAATGCTGATGCTGTCGCTCATCGATTGGGCACGTAAGTCGTCCGCGGACAGGTGTGTCGGAGCCAAAACGACATCGCATTTTTGGTATAATTCACGGATATACCCGACCAACATCGGCTCTAAAAAACCCAACCCGTAATAGCTTAAATAGGCCTCAAACTGCGTGTGCACCGACAAAGCGACCGGGATGCCCCGCGCCGCAGCCCAGCTTTGTGCACCGCGCGCGGCCCAATCAGGGCTGCTCAAATGGAGTATATTGGGGGCGAATTCCTCCAAATCCTGCCGAACATGTCGTGCCAAAGGCAGCGGCCAACGATATTCGGGCCGCCCGGGAATTGCAAAGCTGGGTAAATGCACGACATCGCCATAGGATTGAAACGCGGGCGTCTCCACCGTCGGTGAGTAGACCCGCACCGCCGCCCCTTGCCGTAAACAATATTCGACCAAGCGGTTTAGCGCCTGATTGGCGCCATCCTTCACCATATTATAATTGCCGCTGAATAGCGCAATGCGTAAATCTGAGTGAGGGGGGTCTTTGGTCTGCATGGGGCCAAGCCTTTAATGCCATCCCTCTGCCCTGCCAAGGGGTTGGTCATCACGCCTTGCCAAAAGTCGCCAAGTGCGCCAATTGGGCCACATGGCTAAACCTCCTTCTCGCCCGCCCTCCGGTAGCCCGCCCCGTGGTCCTTCCAGCGGCGCGTCACGCGGCCCTGCCCGTGGTCCTTCCGGCGGCGGGCCCTCTAACGGACCGTCTAAGGGTGCGCGTCCATCGCGCCCCACAGGCGACGGTGCAACGTCCAGT
>JBGSSR010000157.1:0-17401 GCA_041736905.1 Sphingomonadaceae bacterium
CCGGCGAACGGTGAAGGCTGCCCATCGGGCGCGAAACTGCCAAGCGATAGCAACGCGCCGTTGCCCAACGCGCCATTCATCCGCGACAGCAGGCGCAAGGTTTCCGGCGGCACATCTTGCGCAAACCCGCCAAAACCAACGCTCGCAAGAGCCGATTGCATGGTAATGTGCCGCCCTCTCAACTGCGATAGCGCCGTGTCGTTAGCCAAATCCGCGCCGATAATGCGCCAATCGTTTTGCGCCGGAAAGCTATTGCCGACATCATCAAAGGCGAACAAGGCCTCCGTCACGGCCGCATCGCCGTGCGCGATGACAGCCACGGCAAATCCATCCATTGCGGCGCGGACGAGATTGTTGCGTAGCTGCGCATCGGTCATCAGTGGACCCCCGCGCCCTCCGCCAGCATAATCGTTAGCCAGCCATGCCTGCCGACCGGTCATGGGCCCATCGAGCCGCAAGGCCAATCCCGACAGCCTCAGCCGTTCGCCATATAGCCATGGCGTCGGTCGGGGTCCCGCGATCAGGGCCATTTCCTGCGTGTCTGCGGCATAGCTTGCAATCCGCAGCAGCAGCCGCCCCTCATCGGCTGCGCGGCGATAGCTTTGCCACAAGGCTATGTCGCTGCCCATGTCCGACACGCCCGTGATGCCTGCGCCAAGCAGGGCGTCTTGCGCGGTTACAAAAGCCAAATCACGTTCGGCCCCCGTGGGGGCAGGCAGGCGTTGCTTCACGATAGCGAGGTCCTCGCCCGTCAGCCGCCCATTGCCCGCAAGTTCAAATCGCGTCATTGCCGCGCTGTTGGCGATAGCAAAGCCGCCATCGGCGCTAAAGACGATAACTGGCCGCTCGGCCTCGATCAGGTCCAAATCGGCCGAGGTTAGCGGCATTGCCTCCCACGGCCCACCCCAGCCATAGCCCAAAAGCCAGCGCCGGTCCGGATTGGCGGCGGCGTATTGGCTCAATGCGCTGAGTACCCCGCTGGGCCCTTGCGCATTGTGGAGGTCAAGGCCAAGGCTGGCGATTGAGAATGTCGCCATGTCCACCGCTGCATCGGTGAAGCCAGGGATCAAAATCGCGCCATTGGCGTCGTAATAAAAAGTGACGCGTTTCGGGCGTTTATCTTTCGGCCCCAAATAGGCTTTCACTTTGCCGTCATCGGTAAGCAATAGCCCGGTAAAGCGTTTGACTTCGCCGGTTTTGGACCATGTCACGCCGTTGACATCGTTGATCAGCCGGTCGGCGCTTGCCGGGGCAGGGACCGTGAGCAAAGCGGCGGCGGCAAGCCAAAGAGCAGCGCGTCTCATGGCAAGAGCCGCCTTACCAACGCGCTGGTATCCTGCCGCCCGCCGCCCATTTTCTGCACATCCTTGTAAAATTCATTGACCTGCGCCGTCATCGGGAGCGAGCGGCCCATGGCGTCCGCCTCGGCCAGCACAAGCCCCAAATCCTTGCGCATCCAATCAATGGCAAAGCCGAAATCAAATTCGCCCGCCGCCATAGAGTCCCAACGGTTGTCCATTTGCCAGCTTTGCGCCGCGCCGCCGCCGATGGCGTCTTTGACTTTGGATAGGTCTAGCCCGCTGGCCAGCGCAAAGGCCACCGCTTCGGATAGCCCTTGCAACACCCCCGCGATGCAGATTTGGTTGACCATTTTCGCCTGCTGCCCCGCGCCCGCGCCGCCGATGTGGACAATGCGCAGCGCATAGGCGGCCATCACCGCCTCGGCTCGCGCAAAGGCTTCATCGCTGCCGCCGCACATGATGGACAGCTTGCCATTCTCCGCGCCCGCTTGCCCGCCCGATACCGGTGCATCGACGAAGGCAAAGCCTTGGCGCTCGGCTTCGCCCGCCAATTCGCGCGTGACCGCCGCCGATACGGTGGAGTGGTCGATGAACAACGCGCCCTGCGCCATCGCGCCAAACGCGCCACCATCTGTCCCGAGCGTCACGGAGCGCAGATCGTCATCATTGCCGACGCAGATTAACACCACATCCGCGCCATCCGCCGCCGCAACGGGGGTCAGCGCCAGTGTCCCGCCATGCGCCGCCACAAACGCCTCCGCCTTGCTGCCCGTGCGATTATAAACCTGCACCTCATGCCCCGCCGCGATAAGGTGCCGCGCCATAGGTGCGCCCATGACGCCCAGCCCAATGAATCCGATAGTTTTATTGCTCATGCCAATCCCATAAAGCCTGTTCCTTAAATCCGCCAGATGCGTTAGACGCCTGTCCATGTTGACTTCGCAAACCAAGACTGAGCCGAACCTTAACCTCGACCTGATCAAGGCCGCGCATGAGCGGATTAAAGGCGCGATTTTCCACACACCCACACGGCGCAGCGAAGTTTTGAGCCAGATTACCGGCGCGGAAATCTACCTCAAATATGAAAATCAACAACGCACCGCGGCGTATAAAGAACGCGGCGCGCTGAATTATTTGTTGCTGATGGATGAGGAAAGCCGCCAACGCGGCGTCATCGCGGCCAGCGCGGGGAACCATAGCCAAGGGTTATCGTATCACGGCACCCGCCTGGGCGTCCCCGTCACCATCGTCATGCCGACCACCACGCAGATGGTGAAGGTGGCCAAGACCGAGGGGCTGGGCGGCCAAGTCGTGCTCTATGGCGAACGGTTCGACGATGCGCAGGCCTATGCCATCCAACAATCGAAGGAACGCGGATTGACCTTCGTTCCCCCCTTTGACGACGCCATTGTCGCGGCGGGGCAAGGGACCGTGGCGGTCGAAATGTTGGAGGCGGTGCCCGATTTAGACGTCCTCGTCATCCCCGTCGGCGGCGGCGGCCTCATCAGCGGTTGCGCGGTGGCGGCGAAGGCCATCAACCCCAACATCCGCGTCATCGGCGTGCAATCGAACCGCTATCCCGCGTTCTATAACTACAAACACCATAAGGACGTGGATGGCGGCGGTTCGACATTGGCCGAGGGGATCGCGGTGAAATACCCCGGTGAGCTCGGCAAATGGGCGGTCGAAAACTTCGTCGATGATGTGCGCATTGTGAATGAGGCTGTGATAGAAAGCGCCATTGCTTTGCTGCTCGACGCGGAAAAAACTGTGGTTGAGGGCGCGGGCGCGGCAGGGTTGGCCACCGTGCTACCCGCTGCCTTCGGCGGCAAACCGCGCAGCGAGTTTGCGGGCAAGAAAGTCGGCATCATCCTGACCGGCGGCAACATCGACCCGCGCTTGCTCGCCAATGTAATATTGGGCAACCTCGCGCGCACCGGCAAATTGGGCCGCATCGCGATCCGTATCACCGATGAAGTCGGGCAGTTGGGAAAGATCATCCAAATCTTCACCGAATGCCGCGCCAACATCATCGAAATCGCGCACCAACGGATCTTCGGCGGAGCCTTGGCCAAGGATTTGGCGACCGAAATCGAGTATGAAGTCCGCGATGTTGCGGGCGGGGAGATGTTGGTCGAACGCTTGCTGGACGCGGGGTATAGCTTCGACCGCGTGCTGGTGAGTGGGGAACGTAGGCGGGCGTATCGGAAGGGTGAGAAGCCGAACGGGAATGCGCGGTAGGGGGGTGGGTGTGACAAATGGCGTTAAATTTTTGGTTGCTGGCCTTGGCCTAATCATAATCTATTTGGCGTTAGGTATAGGAGCTTACTGGGGCGCGATAAGTGCATCCGGCTCAGTAAATCCCATTGTGACAGCTTACTCTGAGGAAAGCAAAGAAAATCGGATTGGATATGAAGGAAACGACTCCGAATCAGACAAGGAACAACGCGAAAATAGAGATTTAGCTGCCCAAGAGGCAATGGCTGTATGGGCTAAGTGGATGTTTTTAGCAGGAGTTTCACAAGCATTTTTATCCGCCGCAGCACTATTTATGCTATTTAAAGATTTTAGACAAAACAGACTAAGTGCTGAATCTCAGCTAAGAGCGTATTTAACAGTTGAATGTAAAGGTATAGTAGCGGCAGATGAAAGCGACAATGGACAAATCATATTTGAGATAAAAAATTGGGGCCAGACTCCCGCTTATAACGTAACCTCTGCCATGAATATAGCTTTCTCATCAACCCCCATTGATTATAATCCAAACTCTTTTCGAAACCATCTCGTTTTTGACGACAGAAAGGACAGTCTAGGTCCAGGACAGAGCCGACATGGATTTGGGTTTCTTCACGAAATGGACCTAGACCTTCAGGTCGAGTTAAGAGACAAGATGACGGCGATAATACAGTGGGGAGTTGTAAATTATTCTGATGTCTTTGGAATTTCTCATGAAACGCAATTTTGTTTCTATTTGTGGGGGGAAGTGTTGGATGAAAATAGTGTCAGGCGTGGAAAATATTGGAACTCAGCATCATGATTTTTTTAGCTTTTTGTAATATCTAGCTGAGTCAAAACTCACTCAAACATCCCCTTCAACTCCCCCTTCAAAATCTTGCCATTGGCGTTCCTTGGCAGCGCATCGTCGGTGAACACCACCCGCACGGGAACTTTAAACGCGGCCTGCCGCTCGCGCACCCATGCCAGTATCTCCGCCTCGCTTGCCGCCATGCCGGGGGCGAGTTTGACCACGGCGGCGGGGACTTCGCCCAGCATCGGGTCGGGCAGGCCAACCAGCGCCGCGTCGGTGACGGCGGGGTGGGCGTAGAGGACGTTTTCGACCTCGCTGCAATAGATATTCTCGCCGCCGCGGATGATCATGTCCTTCGCGCGGTCGACGATGTAGCAATAACCGTCGGCGTCGATTTTGGCGAGGTCGCCGGTGCGCACCCATCCCTCGACGAAGGTTTCCGCCGTCGCGTCGGGTTTCGCCCAATAGCCCTTCACATTCATCGGCCCGCGCGACCAAAGTTCGCCGACTTCGCCCGCGGGCAGGACGGTCACGCCATCCTCCGCGCGCACCTCTATATCCGCCGTGGCGACCGGCACGCCGCAGCTGGTCGGGCGCATCAGATAATCCTCCGCCGAGTTCATCGTCACTGTCGCGGTCGTCTCGGTCATGCCCCAACCATTGGAGGGAAGCGCGCCGAACAGGGCGTGAATTTTCTTGACGAGTTCGGGCGCGGAGGGCGCGCCGCCGTAGCTGATGTTCTCCAACGACGAGAGGTCATATTTTTCGCGGTCGGGGTGTTCAATCAATTGCCACGCGATAAAGGGCACGCCGCCAGTGATGTTGATGCGTTCCTTTTCGATGAGCTCAAACGCCAGAATCGGCTCCCATTTGTGCATCAATATAAAGCTATGCCCCGCGATAATCCCGCCCATCATCATCGCGCTGGTCGCGGTCACGTGGAAAAAGGGGATAACGACGAGTATTTTTTTAGGCTCCGATTCCGGCGGCGTTTCACCCCGGCGCAGGCACGCGCGGGCGGCGGCATAGGCGCTGCTCATGATGTTGGTGGCGAAATTGCGGTGCGTGCCCAATGCGCCCTTTGGCTCGCCGGTCGTGCCGCTGGTGTAGAAAATTGTCGCCTCATCATCGGGATGGATGTCGGCGGGGGGCAAGTCGGCATCGGGCAGGCTGGCCCAATCATTGGGGGTGCCGATGATGCTTTCCAACGCTTGCGCCGTGTCGGGCAAATCGCCCTTATGCCGCGCGACGATGATGTGTTTCAGGTCGGGCAGGTCGCCGCAATGCGGGCCAATCCGCTCCCACCGCTCCCGCCCCGCGATGAGCAGTTTGGAGCCAGAATTTTTCAGGCCATAGCATAACTCCGGCGCGGTCCACCAGGCGTTCAGGGGCACGGCAATCGCCTCGATGACGCAGATGGCGTAAAAGGCGACGGGCCATTCGGGCAGGTTGCGCATGGCCAACGCAACACGGTCGCCCTTTGCTATGCCGATGGATTGCAAATGCGCGGCGAGCGCAGCAACGGCGCGGTGGAAGGCGTCATAAGTGACGCGTTCTTCATTCAGGACGAGAAACTCACGGCTGCCATGCGTCCGCCCAACGGCGAGGATGGAGCGCATTGTCGGCGGCGCGTTTTTCCATGTGCGGATGGGGACGCCACGAATGTCGAGCGTCTCCATTTCAAATGGCTGCCCCGGCGCGGTCAGCATCGCGCGGATGGTCGCATGGTCCATCTTCGGCCAGCCCTCAGGCGGAGTCCAATCGTCGAGGAGGGGGGTGGTCGGTGTGGACATGGGACGGCTCTCCTAAACACGGTTCGTTTTGTTATGGAACCATGTTTATGGGGAGGTGTCGCCGATTGCAAGGGAAGTTGGTGGCCTATTGGAGGCAATTTACCGCAATTGGAAAACAGGGTATGGACGCGATGGGCTTTACGTTACGGCGCGGTCGGTAAGGCTCACGTTGGCGGCGTCGGCGGAGGAGGCGACCATTTCTTCGATTCAAAGCGTATCGGAACAATCACGCCATCGAGGCGGATACGCGCAACTAATGTGCCTTCGCGGCCATTAGCCAATTCCTTCTCAATTGCTTGCGCCCTTTCGCGGTCCGTATAAAGACGCGTAACGCGCAAGGGATCGGGCATTCCATAGCCGCCCTTGGATAGCACAAAGGCGTCGCACCCATCGGTCAACGGGTCGCCGCTCTGGTCATCATAGCGCAATTCGGCCACGGTCTCGATATTGGGAGCCTTCCCTTGGATACACAATCCTTGCGGATAGGCGTCGTCGGCCACCCCCGGCCATTTGTGGCTCAGCATCACATAATGCCCGCGCAGCATGTCGTGCGGGTCATAGCCGGTGACGGGAATGAACCAGATCACCCCCTCCGCCGCATCGGACCGCGCCTGCATCCACTGCCCCGCGAGCAGGACGACAGGCAATAGCAACGCCAAGGGCAAAGCAAAAATGCGCCATTTGCTCATGCCGCGTCCTCCCTATCCGGCGCGTATTTGCGGCCCACGCGGATCGCCAGCCATGCGACGCCCAGCATGATGAAGCCGGAGAGGACCAATCCCAACCCGCTGCTAAACAAATCATCGGACAGTTCGAAAGACAAGACGATGACGCGCAACGCAACCACGGCGACCGCGACTTGGAACAGCGCCCGCCAACCGGGGATCAGGCTGGCAAATGCAATGGCTACCCACAAAGCGATAAACAGGAGCGCGGGGAGGATTGTGCCGGGCAGGCCAATGCTGGCGACCAGCAAAGCAATGCCGCACGCGCCGGCCACGGCAAACGCGCCCTTACCCTCCTTGCCGTCCGCAAGGTTTATCAATGGCAAGGGTAACAGGATGAACAGCACCGTGAGCGGGATCATCAAATACTGCAAACTGCCGTTGTCGCGGGCGACTTCGTTGGTCGCTAAGGTCAGCAACGAGGCGACCACCAACTGCCACACCAACCCCAATTGTTCCAATCGCGGCCAGAACCAATCGCGGTCACTGCGCGTGTTGAGCCAGCTTGCTGCATATCCCGCGATCACGGGAAGAGCGATGAGCAGGGCGTCGTGGACACCGAACAGGATATTATAATGATCGTCGGAAATTTCCGATTTTTCCGTCATGAAGCTGATAATGAGGGCGAACAGCGCCGCCATCCAACCCAACGCCACCGGCCACCCGCGCCCACGTAGTAACATAAGCGGGCTGAACGCGATAAGCCACACCATCATGATCGGCCAAATCGGCCCGTCGAGTTGATACGCCTGACCCAAATGCGGCGGGAAACTGAGCCCCAAGGCACCAAGGATAACCAACCCTGCATCATTGAAATAATAATCATCTTCGCCCTTCGCCGAACGGCTGCGCCAATAGTAAAACGCAGCCATTGCGACGAAGGCGATGAGGTGGATGGTCAGTCGCGCTTCGGCGGAAATCACATCCCAATTGGCCGCCACCAAACTGATGATACCCAATAATATGGTCAGCGCACCGATGCCAATAATCGCCCACAGCATCAAAGGCCGCTTGGGCGCATCCTCAAAACCGCGAATGCGCGCGGCGGTGTCATCATCGATAATCTCGGCAGCTAACCAAGCATCGATCTTGGAATCAAGATTGGCCACTGAATGCCATTATTGCGCCGCCGTGGGTGCGTCTGCGGTTGGCGCGTTTGCCGCGGCTTCCGCTTTGGCGGTTAACGCCGATGCGCTAATGTCCAAATCCGCAACCGTGCGATCGGGCGGGCCAAGTGGCGGCACTGCCTTTCCTGCGACGGTAACATTCAACACCTGTGGCCGTCCGGTGAGCAGCAATGGCTTGGCCACATCGGCAGGAATGGTGAAGCTTTCGCCCTTTACCATAACTTTTTCGAGCAGCTTTTTGCCATCGTCGGTATAAACGCGCAACCAAACATCATCGGTGGCGGATAGCACAACCGGGCCGGAAACTTCGCCGATCGGTGCAGTCGCAGCAGGCTTCGGCGTTTCCGGTTCCTCCGCCACAAGCTCTACTTCTGAGGCGCCAGCGCCAGCAAACATGCCGCTGCTCGCGGCCTTATAAATGCCAAATCCTATCAAGATAACGGCCAAGACGGCAATGGCACCCCACGCAAACGACCTTGGCGGAATATGCGCAGGATCGGCGGGCGCATAGGTTGAATCGGCATAATTACGGCGCAGGCTATTTTCACCCGCCAGATCGGTGCGCAATTGGTCTACCAACGCGACTTCATCCAATTCCAACGCGCGTGCGTAGTTGCGCACGAAGCCGAGCACATATGTAAGGCCCGGCAGAGCGGAGAAATTCTCAGCCTCCAAATTTTCAAGATGGCGAATGGGGACACGGGTTTTTGCGGCGATGTCCTTTATCGTCAAGCCAGCGGCTTCGCGGGCTTGTTTCAATTGTTGGGACACATTGGGCCGGATTTCTGTATCCGGCACTTCGATTTCTTCGTCCACCCTATTCTCCGAGTGTTGTGGGTGTATTTTATACCCTTGTTCGCAACTTGCGCCGGATAGTGCGACTTTGTAATCGTTTGTCAACCATGGCGGCGGCCAAATGCGCAATAATTCAGCCAGCTAAGTCCTATTTCTTCGAACTTAGTCGAATTATCATTGCGATAATGCAATAATAATACTGGCCTTATGAGAGTTCGACCTCATTCTGAGTCGCCCACGCCAATAATGCACCGCGCAAATCACGCGGTGGGTGCGCCAGCAAGGGGCCTATCATCTCCCGCGCCGCGTTGAGGTCAAGCGAGCGAATCATCGCCTTTACCGGTCCCACCGATGCGGGTGTAATCGACAACCGGTTGACGCCCAGCGCCAGCAGCGTCATCGCCTCCAACGTCCGCCCGCCCATTTCGCCGCAAACGCCAAGCTCCACGCCCGCCTGATGCGTTTGGCGGGCGACGCGGCCAATGAAGCGCAGGATGGCGGGGCTAAGCCAATCATACCGCTCCGCCAATTTGGGATGCGCACGGTCGGCGGCGAATAGGAATTGGGTGAGGTCATTGGTCCCAATCGACAGAAAATCGAGTTGCGGCAGCAATATGTCGAGCACCTCGGCCAATGCCGGGACCTCCAACATCGCGCCATAGCGGATGGCCGACGGCAGCTTTTTCTTCTGTTCGCGCAGGACGTCGATTTGTTGTTGGAAAATCGCCCGCGCGTCCTCAAATTCCCATGGTTCAGACACCATCGGGAACATGACGTTCAGGGGACGCCCAGCAGATGCCTCCAACAATGCCCGCGCTTGCACCTTCATCAACCCGTCGCGTTCGAGAGCGACGCGCAGCGCGCGCCAGCCCATGGCGGGGTTCTCCTCCTGCTCATCATCGTCGGATTTCATATAGGGCAGCGCCTTGTCACCGCCGATATCGATAGTGCGGAATACGACGGGTTTGCCAGCGGCGGCGTCGAGGACTTCTTTATAAAACCGGATCTGTTTCTCACGTCGCGGCAAAGTGGCGGAGACGAGGAATTGGAATTCGGTGCGGAACAAGCCAATGCCATCGGCGCCGGTTTGCGCAATCGCGCCGACGTCATCGCGAAGGCCCGCGTTAATCATCAACTGCACCCGCGTCCCGTCGAGCGTAATCGGCTCCAAATCACGCAACGTGGCATATTTCGCCCGCCGCGCGGCGCGCTGTTCGAGGCCAGTGTCGAAGGTTTCAATCGACAGCGCATTGGGCCGCACCGTCACCACATTGGCATCGGCGTCGAGCAGGATCATGTCGCCTTCGCGCACATGTTGCCGCACACGGGGCATCCGGCCGATGATGGGAATGCCCATCGCGCGCGCCACAATCGTGACATGTGCGGTGAGTGAGCCTTCCTCCAAAATCACGCCTTTTAGCCGCCGCCGGTCGTATTCGAGTAGCTCCGCTGGGCCCATGTTGCGCGCAATCAGGATTGCGTCATGCCGCAAACCCATCTGCGCCGCCGTGCCCATTTGGCCCGACACAATGCGCAGCAGCCGGTTGGAGAGATCCTCCAAATCGTGCATCCGGTCGGCTAGCAACGGGTCGTCAATCTGCCGCATCCGCATCCGCGTGCGTTGCTGCACACGCTCAATCGCGGCTTCGGCGGTCAGGCCGCTATCAATCGCCTCATTAATCCGGCGGCTCCAGCCTTCGTCATAGGCGAACATTTTGTACATCGAGAGAATCTCGTCATGTTCGCCGCCTGTGCCGAATTCGGCCTGGCTCGCCATTTTGTCGATTTGTTCGCGCATTTTGCCGAAGGCGGAATAGACCCGCGCGCGCTCCGCCTCGGTATCCTCTGCGACGGTGTGTTCGATGCGCACACGCGGTTGGTGGAAAATCGCGCGTCCCGCCGCCATTCCGGTGACCAATGGCAATCCGCGCAGTTCAACTGTGCCGGTGTCGGGGATGATGCCGGGGTCGTTTTCATCGATAAGTTCCGTGTTGGCAATCATCTCCGACAGCACCATGGCGACAGTTTGCAGCGCCTCTATCTCCACCTCTTCATACGCGCGCGGGTCGGCATGTTGCACCGCCAGCACGCCCACGGCGCGCTCATTGCGGATGATGGGGACACCGGCGAAGCTGTGAAAGCGTTCCTCTCCCGTTTCGGGGACATAGCGGAAATCGGGGTGTGCAGTCGCCTCATCGAGGTTCAATGTTTCCGCATTCGCCGCGATGGTGCCGACCAATCCTTCACCCAAGGCCAGCTTGGCAACGTGCACGGATTCGGGGTTCAACCCGCGTGTGGCAAACAGTTCCAACACGCCTTCGCGCAGCAGATAGATTGAGCAGACCTCGCTGGCCAACGCCTCCCCGATGATGTCCACCACGCGGTTGAGCTTAGCCTGTGGTGCGGCGCGGCCGCCCATGACTTCGTGCAGGCCAGTGAGGATATTGCGGGCGGATTGGACGGCGCTTAACATGGTGGGCAGCGTAACAGAGGGGCGTTAGCAGGGGAAGCGGGTTATTGCTTTTGTTTGCGGGGGCGATTGCCCACCCCACTGCGACTAAGCCCTAAAGGGCTAAGTCTCACTGCCCCTCCTGCAAGCGAGAAGGGATAAGCAACATTCTCCCCTCCCGTAGGCGGGAGGGGTTGGGGGTGGGCTTATGCCTTAAACCAATTCGGAAAGCGTCGCCAAACATTCCCGCGCCAAGGCTTGGCTCCGCTCCGGCGACCAACCGGCATCCGGATCGGGCAAGTCGAAATTGTCTTTAAACGGCATTTCCAATGTCATCGCGACCGCGCCGAAGCGTTCCGCCAATTGGTTGGTGGACATGGTCAGGTTCGCTTTGCCCGCCGGCGCGATGGGATAGCCAAGCCGCGTTTGGAAATCGGGGGTGCGCTCGGCAAGGCGGTTCACGAAGGTGTCATAGGCCGCGCCTTGCGCATCGGTCCATGACGGGATGCCATGGAAACCGGCGATAAAGGCGGCGGGGATGGCTTCGTCGCCATGCACATCCATCGCCCAATCGACGCCGGTTTTGTCCATCGCTTGCAAAACGCACAGCACTTCGGGCGATTTCTCCGCCGACGGCGCGGCCCATTCGCGGTTCAGGTTCACGCCGACCGCATTGGTGCGTAAATGCCCGCGAGAGCTGCCATCGGGGTTCATATTTGGCACGATATGCAGCCGCGCCTTCGACAGCAACGCCCTTGCATGCGGGTCGGCGGGGTCGGTGAGCATGTCGAGCGCACCCGCCATCCAATGTTCAGCCATGGTTTCGCCGGGGTGTTGGCGAGCGTAGAGCCATACCACCTTGTCGCCCGTGCCCACGGACAGGCAGTCAATCGGTTGCCCTTCCAGCGAATAGCCAAGGCATTGATAATCCACACCCTCACACGCCGCCGCCGCCGCGATCATGTCGTGGTGGCGTTCCATGCTAAACGGCGCGAAATACGCGAAATAAGCGATGGACCCCATCATCGTATAGCGGATGGTTAACGTCCCATTCGCCTCGCCTTTGTCATAAGACGACGGCGCGCGCAGCCAATCTTCTCGGTCTTCGCTCACCGCCGCATTATAGTCAGTCCAGCCACCGGGGTAGGCGCTGTCGTTTAGACCCTCAATTTTGAGCGTCAATTCATCGCCCGGTTGCCCCGTCACGCGGAAATGGAACCATTGGAAAAACTCGCTGTCCTTATCCCGCCGGATAGTCAGCCGCGCGGTGGTGCCCGCAACGTCGGTGACTAATATATTGCCGCTGTCAAACGCGCTGCAAATTTGGATACTCATAGACCTGGTCCTTTATTGCGGGTTGGCGGGGATTTCCTCCGCGTCATCGTCGAGCAAAACGTCTTTGTTTTCCTGCATAAATTCGGACAATTCGGCGCTGCTGGCATTCAACAGCGGATAGGTGCGCGATGAGGTCATCCATCCGGGCCGCTCCGCGCCGTCGCCGTAAATCGTGTCGTTGACGAGGACGATGAGCAAGAACAGCAGCGAGAGCATCGCCAAGCCCTTAATTGCGCCGAACCCTGCACCCAATACGCGGTCAATGGGGCCGACGACGGAATCGCGCGTACGGCGACCGATGGCGCGCGCCGTCATGCGGCCCGCGATATAGACACCGAAGAATAGGATGAGGAACGCCGCCACGCCTGCGCCGCCCTCGCTGCCGATACTTCCGGTCAAGGCCTCCGTTAGTGGCGTGTGCAAGAAACGGGTCGCGAACAGGATAAGCAGCCACACGGTAAGCGCCAAAACTTCCTGCACGAACCCGCGCATAAAGCCCAAAATCGCGCCGCCACCCAATATGGCAAATACGATTACGTCGAGTGCAGTCATGGTGGCCTTTCCCTTTATCCTTCCGGCGCGTGCTAGCCTCTCCCTAACATATGGTCAACGAGGTTGGTAAGGCGGGTGAAGCCGACGGATTTAATTGCGGTGTCGCTGGCAATGGTGCCATTGGGGAGCCATGCCTGCGAAAAGCCCAATTTGCCCGACTCTTTCAGGCGTAAGGGCGCGTGGGCAACCGGACGAATTTCACCAGATAGAGCGATTTCGCCGAACAATACGGCATCGAGGGGAACGGGACGCTCCGACATCGCGCTAATCAGCGCGGCGGCCACCGCGAGATCGGCGGCGGGGTCGGTAATGCGGTATCCGCCCGCGATGTTGAGATAGACTTCGGCGCTGGAAAAACTCAGCCCGCACCGTGCCTCCAACACCGCAAGGATCATAGCCAGCCGCCCGCTGTCCCATCCGACGACGGCGCGGCGCGGGGTTGCGCCGCTGGAGAGCCGCACAGTGAGCGCCTGAATTTCGACGAGGACGGGCCGCGTGCCTTCCAATGCGGGGAACACGGTGGTGCCCGCCACGTCCTCTTTGCGGGTGGTTAGGAACAGCGACGAGGGGTTCGATACCTCCGCGAGGCCGCCCTCCGCCATGGCGAACACGCCGATTTCATCGGTGCCGCCAAAGCGGTTTTTGATCGCGCGCAGAATGCGATATTGGTGGCTGCGCTCCCCTTCAAAAGCCAGCACGGTGTCCACCATATGCTCCAAAACGCGCGGGCCAGCGATGCTGCCATCCTTGGTCACATGCCCGACGAGCACCAAGGCGCTGCCCGAATCCTTGGCAAAGCGGATGAGTTCTTGGGATGAGGCGCGCACTTGGCTGACCGTTCCCGGTGCGCCCTCAATCAGGTCGCTGTGCATCGTTTGGATGGAATCGATGATGACGAAATCGGGGGCTTGACCATCCGAAAGCGTCGTCAAAATATCGCGCACACTCGTCGCGCTGGCGAGTTCCACCGGCGCATCGCCAAGGCCAAGGCGGCGCGCGCGCAGGCGGACTTGGTCGGCGGCCTCTTCGCCAGAGATATAAACCACGCGGCGGCCAGCACGGGCCAGATCGGCTGAGGTTTGCAACAGCAACGTGGATTTGCCAATGCCGGGGTCGCCGCCCAGCAGCGTGGCGCTGCCAATCACAAACCCGCCACCTAAGGCGCGGTCAAATTCCTTTATCCCGCTGGGCAATCGCGGCGGCAATTCGATTTCGGTGTCGAGCCCGACAAGCTGCACCCGCCGTCCGCCCGTGGACAGGTCATGTTTAGCCGAAAACACCGAAACCGGAGCCTCCTCCGCCAAGGTGTTCCATTCCAAACAGTCCGCGCACTGCCCCTGCCACCGCGTGGCGACGGAGCCGCATGCCTGACACACATATTTGCGTTTTGCCTTTGCCATGGCATCGACATATCAGAACATAGGTGGAACGCAAGAGCCTCGGCGGGCTATCGCGTTTTTTCCGCAACCAACGCGCGCAATGTGCCAACGTCAAAAATGGTCAGGCTGCGGCCCTTTTGCGTTAAGATGCCAGCGTCGGCAATCAGGCCCATTTCCCGTGTTACACTTTCCCGATTGGTGCCAATGCGCGCCGCCAAATCGGCGTGGGTCGGCGCACGGCGGATGATGCATGGGCCACGCTCCACACCGTTTTGCATGACAAGGCGCAGGATTTCGCAATGCAGGCGCGTGGCGCCGCCATAGGTCGAAAGCTCATAAATCCGGTCGGTCAGTTCCCGAATTTGCTGCGTATAGTGGCGCATGAACCAAAGGCTCAAATCGCTGGATTGGCGCAGGACATCCAAAAATGAGGCCCCTGCCATGCGCATCGCCAAGCCGTCGGAAAGGGCAGTGACATTGGCCGAACGCCGCGCGCCATCAATGGCGGCCATTTCGCCAAAACATTGTCCTTCATCCACCGTGCGCAAAATCGTTTCGCGACCAGCGGGAGACAACACCGTGACCTGCACGCGACCTTTCTTAATCCAGTACACATCCTGATTTTGCGCATTGCTGGAAATGAGCAGATTACCCTTTTTAAAGGTAATCTCGACCCCATAATCCAACATAGCATGTGCCAAATCGTCAGGCGTAGCCAAAGTGTTTGGTAAGTCCGGTGGTTCGGGCAAGTACATTTGAGGCAACCCTGTCACTATTTATTTTATTTAGCGGGATTTACGCCGTGATGACACGTTTCACAACAGGAAAGCTTTTGTTGACTTAATGTTCTTGCGTGTGAACGATAACAAAATTGGCTTAGCCGCATTCGCAACTGCCTTGGCGAAAATCGCTTGGCGGGACGAAAGGCAAAAGGCTATGCAACAAAAGCGATGAATTTGCGTTGTCCTTATTCGGCTTGTTAAACGAAAGAATTTGCCTCGGTTTATGGTGCGTCTAATGCCTTTATTGCGAGCCACATTGGGCATAGTCGGCACCATTGGCCTTTGCGCGCCGGTTTGGGCGCAAGGCGGCACCGCACAACAGCAAGCCGAACCCGTACCGGTCGATCCCGACGCCCCGATGCTGGACTTGCCGGGGATGAATGTGGATTGGCCACAAATGAACGACAATTTGCAGTTTAGCGATGATCGGCTGCGCAATTTGCTGTTGAACCGCGAAAATCTTGTGACGGACGACCGGCTGGCGGCGTTTTTCAATAAGCATTTGAGCGGGTTGGCGGGTGCATCGCCCACGCCACCTCCGCGCACTGACATATTGGTCGCCGATGTGGGCATCGATACCAGTTATACCGTTGCGGTCGGCGGCATCGATGAGATAACCGGTGAAGGCATTGATATTCGTCCTCGTTTTGACGCGCTTTCCGTCTTGCTCGCCGAAGATGACGGCGCGGCGAACCTGGCGCAAATTCAACGCCGCGCGCAGGAAGATCAAGCGTTGTTGGAGCGTTTGTTGGGCATCGAGGGCTATGCCGATGCGCGCGTTTTCTTTACCTTGGAGCCGGTGGCGGCGAATGAAATTGCGGTGCGGTTTGAGGTGGAGCCGGGCGCGCGCTATCGCCTGAACGCCTTGACATTGGAGCCATTGGCGACGGCGGACCCCGCCGACGTCCCTGTGTTGCAAGACACGTTTGGTGTCCGAGCGGGCGATGCAATAGACCAAGACGATATCGATGCGGGCCGCACTGCTTTAGCCATTAAAGCGGGCGAAATCGGCTATCCCTTTGCCAGTGTCGGCGTGCCGCAATTGGTCATCGACCATGCGCGCAGTGCCGGATTGCTAACCGTCCCGGGTGAACTTGGCGGCCGGTATAATTTCGGGCAGATTGTCATCAATTCCGGCGATATTTTCGGCGCAAAGCATGTTGAACGCATTTCGCGTTTTGAACCCGGCGAACTTTACGACGTGCGCAATGTTGAGGATTTGCGCCAAGCGCTGGTCGCCACCGGCTTAATTAGCCGCGTGGAGATCGTGCCGGTCAAATCGGCAACCAATCCCGGACAAGTGGACATCGCGCTCGACATCGTTCCCGCGCCGATGCGGACAATTGCGGGCGAAATCGGTTATGACACTAGCCAGGGTTTCCGTGCCGAAGTTAGCTGGGAGCACCGGAATTTATTCCCACCAGAGGGCGCCTTGAAGCTGCGCGGGGTCGTGGGCACGCAGGAGCAATTGGCGGGCGTCACATTCCGCCGCAACAATTGGATGGGCCGCGACCGCGTGCTGACCATTAATGCGTTGGCCAGCAACACAAGCCGTGACGCTTATGATGCCAAAACCGTCCAATTAGGCGTCAATTTTGAACGTAAAACCACGTTGATTTTCCAAAAGAAATGGACGTGGTATGCGGGTGCGGAAATCCTATATTCGGATGAGCGCGGCGTGCTCGACAACCTGACCGTCGATCGGCAGACCTATTACATCGCCGCCGTGCCTGTCGGATTGTTCTACGACGGCACCGATGACCTGTTAGATCCGAGCAGGGGCTTCCGCCTTGGCGCGCGGGTGTCACCGGAAGTCTCTTTGCAAGGCGGCTCCAGCGAATATGTGCGGATGCAGTTGGATGGCAGCGCCTATTTCCCCGCGACTGAGTCTTTGGTTCTGGCGGGTCGGGTGAGATTAGGTTCCATCGTCGGTGGCGGAACCGGCGTAGACGCCATTGCGCCATCGCGCCGATCCTACGCAGGCGGAGGCGGTTCGGTTCGAGGATACGGCTATCAACGTATCGGGCCATTATACGCCAGCGGCGACCCCATCGGCGGGCGCGGCTTGTTTGAAGCATCGTTGGAGGGGCGGTATCGCTTTGGCGTTTTCGGCGTCGTGCCCTTTATTGACATTG
>JBGSSR010000067.1:0-16960 GCA_041736905.1 Sphingomonadaceae bacterium
CGAAACGTTAGAGGCGGTGAACATGGCGCAGCGCGCGCGTTACACCGCCGTGATGAGCCACCGTTCGGGGGAGACCGAAGACGCGACCATCGCCGACCTCGCCGTTGCCACCAACTGCGGTCAAATTAAAACCGGCAGCCTTGCTCGATCCGACCGGCTTGCGAAGTACAATCAGTTGATCCGGATTGAGGAAGAATTGGGCAATGCCGCACGCTTTGCCGGTCGTTCGATCTTTAAACGATAACAATTCGTCGCAGAAGGAGAATCATTTGTCGCAAGGTAGGCCTTCGGGCTTGCGTTGGGCGCGAATCTATGATTCTGTAACATTAATGTCGAAAAGCACCGCTCTTGTTCCCGTTAGAGGTAATGCCGTGAGGAACCGCGTGAAAGCCGGTTTCTCAAACTTGCTCGCCTTTGTGGCGGTGGCGGCATTGCTGGCTTATGCGGTGATTGGACCCAGCGGCTTAATTGCGCTTAGCGACCATCGCGCGGCATTGGACCAACGCAAGGCGGAATTGGCCGAGTTGCAAGAGAAGCATGACAGCCTGGCCAACCGCGTCAAATTGCTGGACCCTAACAATATCGATCCCGATTTGGGCGGTGAATTAATCCGTAAGGAATTGGGAGTTGCCGCGCCGGATGAGATTGTTATCCCGCTGGACTAACGCGGGTTTCACAGCCTCCGCCGAATTCGTCCCGTAAATAGCTATGCACGCGCATATCGCGCTTCAAATTGCGGCTCATATCGCCTAGGGGATAGAGATTGAGTGAAGCACACCCTCCCCGGGCCAGCAATTTGGAGAGCGAAATTGGCAAAAGCCGCCGCAAACAAAGACACAAAGGGCGCAACCAGCGCCAATCCTCCCACGGATCACAATGAACGTATGCGCCCCGAAACGCCCGCGCCCTATGAGGCGACGGACGAGGAATTGCGCGAATTCTATCGGCAAATGTTGCTCATCCGCCGGTTTGAGGAGAAGGCAGGGCAATTATACGGCCTTGGCCTTATCGGTGGGTTCTGCCACCTTTATATTGGGCAAGAGGCCGTTGCCGTCGGCATCCAAAGCGCGTTGAAGGTGGGCCGCGACAGCGTTATCACCGGCTACCGCGATCATGGCCACATGCTGGCCTATGGTATCGACCCCAATGTCATTATGGCGGAACTGACCGGACGCGGCGCGGGGATTTCGCGCGGCAAGGGTGGGTCGATGCATATGTTCAGCGTCGAACACGGCTTTTACGGCGGTCATGGCATCGTCGGCGCGCAGGTGTCGCTCGGTGCGGGCCTTGCCTTTAAGCACAAATATTCCAATGATGGCGGATTGTGCGTCGCTTATTTCGGCGATGGCGCATCGAACCAAGGACAGGTTTACGAAGCATTCAACATGGCCGAACTTTGGAAACTGCCAATCATTTTCGTGATTGAGAATAACCAATATGCCATGGGCACATCGGTCAACCGGTCATCGGCAGAGGATCAACTCTATCGTCGCGGTGAAAGTTTCCGCATTCCTGGCCTGCAAATTGATGGCATGGACGTGCTCGCTGTTCGCGGTGCCGCCGAAGAAGCGGTGAAATGGGTGCAGGGCGGCAATGGCCCGATCTTGCTCGAACTCAAAACCTATCGTTATCGCGGCCACTCCATGTCCGACCCCGCAAAATATCGCAGCCGCGACGAAGTGCAGGCCATGCGCGACAATTCCGACCCGATTGAAGGGCTAAAGGCCGTCCTGCTCGAACGCGGTGTGACCGAGGATGAAATGAAATCCATCGACAAGGACATCCGCAAAATCGTCAATGAATCCGCCGACTTCGCCGAAAGCAATCCGGAACCGGATGTGGCCGAGCTTTATACTGACGTTTTGGTGGAGACATACTAATGGCAATCGAATTGAAAATGCCCGCACTCTCCCCGACGATGGAGGAGGGCACATTGGCCAAATGGCTGGTCAAGGCCGGTGACAGCGTATCCTCCGGTGACATCATCGCAGAGATTGAAACCGACAAAGCGACGATGGAATTTGAGGCTGTGGACGAAGGCGTGATCGGCGAAATCCTGATCGCCGAGGGGACCGAAGGCGTGAAGGTTGGCACCGTCATCGCCGTCATGGCGGGCGAGGACGGAGAGGTCGCGCCTGCTCCTAAAGTCGACGTCGCTCCTGCGCCCGTTGCCGAAGTGGCTGCGAAACCCGCTGCTTTGACGAAGGCCAAGCCCATTGAACCCGAAGTTCCCGCCGGAACCAACTTCGCCCCACAAACCGTCCGCGAAGCCTTGCGCGACGCGATGGCCGAGGAAATGCGCAGCGATGACCGCGTGTTCGTGATGGGTGAAGAAGTCGCGGAATATCAGGGCGCTTATAAAGTCACCCAAGGCCTGCTCGAAGAATTCGGTGCGCGGCGCGTGATTGACACGCCGATTACGGAATATGGGTTTGCCGGCATCGGTAGCGGCGCGGCGATGGGCGGCCTTCGTCCCATCATCGAGTTTATGACGTTCAACTTCGCGATGCAGGCGATTGACCACATCATCAACTCGGCGGCGAAGACCAACTATATGAGCGGCGGGCAAATGCGATGCCCCATCGTCTTCCGTGGCCCCAATGGCGCGGCAAGCCGGGTTGGCGCGCAACATAGCCAGAATTATGGCCCATGGTATGCGTCCGTTCCCGGCCTTATCGTCATTGCGCCTTATGACGCGGCCGACGCCAAGGGCTTGCTAAAGGCCGCTATCCGGTCGGAAGATCCGGTTGTGTTCCTGGAAAACGAGCTGCTTTACGGGCGCAGCTTTGACGTTCCGCAAATCGACGATTACGTCCTGCCTATCGGCAAAGCGCGCGTCATGCGTGAGGGCGCGGATGTTACCATCGTGTCCTACTCCATTGGCGTTGGCTTGGCGTTGGAAGCCGCGGAAACTTTGGCCGGCGAGGGGATTGATTGTGAGGTCATTGACCTTCGCACACTCCGTCCGCTCGACACCGAAACGGTTCTGGCTTCGCTTGCCAAAACCAACCGCTTAATCGTGGCCGAAGAAGGCTGGCCAACTTGTTCCATCGCCAGCGAGATTATCGCGGTGTGCATGGAGCAAGGGTTCGACGATCTGGACGCACCGGTCCTGCGCGTTTGCAATGAGGACGTGCCATTGCCCTATGCCGCCAATTTGGAAAAGCTGGCGTTGCTCAACACCGCCAAGATTGTCGCGACGGTCAAGAAACTGTTTTGATTTTCGATAAGTAGAATTGAAAAGGGCGGAGCCAATTGTGACTCCGCCCTTTTTTGTTTTTAATAACAGTTCTTTACTGCTGTCCCCGGCGTGGGATAAATTTGTGCCAAGTCACGATCGTCGCGCACGTTAAATGCCGCGATTTCGCTCATCACATACTCTTGCGCCGTATGGTCGAACACGTCAAAAATCGGTTCGTATTGGTATCGCACTTCCGCGAACATCACTGCTTCGCCTGGGCGTGCCTGAACGCGGCGACTGCTATAGCCCATGCCAGGGAAGTTATTATGCGTCTTACCGGCACCTTGTGCACCATGAGATGATGTGAAGGATGGATTGCCGTCGCATCGTTGCCATGCAATCCATTGGCCGCCAGTTGGATTGACTTGCAGGCTTGATATGATAACCCGTCCATGTTCTGCCAATTTGATGCTTTCACCCTGCATCAAGGTGCCAGTCATCACATCATTTACATCGTCCTCAAAAATAGGCAGGTTTTGCAACGACGTGCTGCTGCCCATGCGCGAAGAGTGGTCGGCTGCGTGAAGTGCCAATTGTGAAATTTTCATTTTGGTATTGGCATACCAAGTCACCTCAACCCCGCCCGTTGTCAGGCCGATGAAGAGCGGCAGAATAAACGCCATTTCAATCGCGGCGGTGCCACCTTCGCAACGACGAAGCGAACGCAAGCTTGGGCCATTGCCCCATTTGTTTTTAAAGAATTTCAACATCTTTTTGATCCTTTAAGAGCAATTGCGAATCGCATTCTGGTTTACGTTCTGCTGGGCATAGGGTTGGTTTGCGATAAGGGTTTTGGCTTTAATGGTCACCTCATCGGAAATGCCAAGTAAGGCCTCGGTGGGGAACAGGCGCGGGTATGTCATTGTTACCTCGTAAACCACCACGTCTTTGGCGCCGCCTTGACCGGCTTTGCCACCACGATCCCAGCTACTGCTATTATTCATATCTTCATAAGGTTCACCATTATCGCAGCTTTTATTGCCGTTCATATCGTTCCATGGTTCCATACGCTTTGCATTGGCAAACTTAGTAAAGGACTCCCGCTTAAAAACGTAAACGGCCTCATGGGCACCGATGTCCATCAACTCCTTGACGCGATTGTCGATGGCCTGTGCGCCGGTGCCGATGTTGCTTTCCAACGAGCTATCGCGGCCCGCCTTTGCAACGGCGCCATCCAATTGGACGCGGTTGTATAAATAATAGCCCGTGTCGAACATCCCAACCATGAAGGCGAGGAACATCGGCAACACTATGGCGAATTCAACGGCGGTGGCACCACTGTCGTCGCGGGCAAGACTGCGCACGTCATTGCGACGGCGGTTTGAGTTAAGAACGCGGATCATCGTACCAACCTCAATTCTGCGATTTGACTTGCGATTTGGACAAACTGCGCGCGCAATTGCGTGTTATTGGCGGCCTCGAAATATTTGCCGGGCGTTGCGCAGTCCTCGAGATTCTGCTTCGTCGATGCGCTGTTCAGCACGTCGGTGCCGAATGCGACCACCCACAAAGTGATGTTCTCATTTTTAATCTGATCACACACCAATTGCAGTCGTTGGTCAGCCATTGTGATCGCGGGTTGGCGGTTGCGATAGTCCCAATAGCCCATTCGCCGCTGGTCAAGCGGTTCAATGCCGTAGGCTGTCAAGGTGACATCCGTAGGCGAAGTCGACCCATCGGTCATGAAAATGACGTGCCGCGTCAATCCAGCGGAAGCCGCCGCCGTATTCGATGCACCAAAGATGCCGTTCGGGCTTGCCAAGCGACCGCCCCAAATCATGCCAATGTCATGATAAGTGCCACCTTTGGCTTGCAAACCATCGACGTAACCACCAACTTCTGCGGGCGACATGGAAGTGAGCGCACGTGCGGGATTGGTGCATGTGGCCATGCCAGCGTCTTCGGCGTTATAATATTCGTCGGTTCGAAGCGAAGGCTCCGGAACAATGAAATCGCCGCTTTGATTATAGGAGTGTGGAGGCACAGGCGTAACGAATTTTCCGCGTCCAAAGACAAGGCCAGGAATCTGCATTTTCCATCGGGTGTCATTGTCCGCGGTTGGAACATGGTTGATATCCAAATCATACAGCGGCGAAGGCAGATTGGCGAAATTGGTGATTTGCGAAGTCCGCGCTTCTTCGATGCAGCCATTCCACGACACCGTGCGATTGGTTGGTATTCCGCCTGACAAATTACCCACATGGAAAGTTTGCGTTGAGCCAGGCACAGCAATACCCGCGTTGTCGCCCTTTAATGTTGTTAAGTCATAAGTGCGTGGGTAGTATCGCCACGAATAATTCTCCCGCACGGTCGACGTCGTCGTGCGATTGTAAACGGCGTTAGTATAAACCGTTTGCACACGGCGATAGCGTCGTGGAGAGTTCTGCGTTATTGTGCACGACCTCTCCGTGCCGTTCAACCGATACGATTCAAACGTCGTCGTCGTTTGCGATTCATCGGCGTTTGTTACCGTGTTCGTTGTGGTGGGGTAATCGGTCCGTGTCGCATTGGAAGCGGAGCATGAGCTCACATTGTTCTTGGTTGTAGGACCATTCGCAGACCCGCTGACTCGTTGCCATCCGCTATCGGTCCCGCCCAAATTGGACCAGGAGCCGTTCTTAACGGCTTCGCGCGATTGGATGGTGTTCGAATCTGACAGCCACTCGCGGCGCAGCAAATGGCCGACTTTCACGTTTGACGCATAGGGCACAAAACCATAGCGGATGACGGTCCGCTCGCTTTTCGCATCTTCCATAGTGGTGGCGAAATCTTTTACCGCCTGGCGAAGGCCGAACATGCGCGAGGTTGAGCCGGAGTCAATCGTGTCCATGGACCCAGTAGTGTCGAGCACAAAGGTCACGTCGGTATTGGCAATGTCCAGCTTACCGTTGCACTCAACCGCAATGTTCATTTCATCAATTTGGGCAAGGGCTAAAATGGAGGTGTCCATCTTAACCGTTGCTTCGCCCTCAACGATACCATCATTCTCCGTATAAACGCGTTGCAGGTTCTCCGAACCATAGGATCCGGAAATAAAGTTTGCGTCGAAGAATTTGTTGGCCTCGGCCAAGGCGTCGCTCGAAAACGATGTTTTGCCCATAATCTTGCGGCCGGCCAGTGCGCCCGCGTCACATGCCATTTGCATCCGTGATTTAATCACGTAATAGCGTGAGAAATCTATGCCACTGCCCACCATAAGTGTTACTGGCACGACGATTGCCGCCCCCATAAGGGCGACATTCCCGCCTTGCGAGTGCATCAAACGCTGCATCAGACCGCGTTTCGCTTTCGTCTGTTCCTGCTGCATTGTGGTTCCAATTCCCGTAAATGTTCCTGTTCAATGTCAGGCATCTAATGGGACGAGGTAACAGTGTGTTGAACCAAGATGGTTGCGCACCGATTAACCTTGATTTTGGTGGCGGCATGGTTTCTGACGGTCGAATGGATGACGCCACCCCGCCCGAAGACCCCATAATTGCGTTGATTTTGGCCTATTGCCCGTCGGCGATACGCCCCGCGTGGGCGTGGCTGTTTACCTTCCAAAAAAGGATTAACGACGGCGTCGCGCGGGTGGGGGAGCCGGTGCTTGGCCAAATGCGAATCGCATGGTGGCGAGACCGGATTGCGGATGCTGATACTTTGTCGGTGCAGCGGGATCCGATACTTTTGGAATTGGCGCAACTGATGACGATGCACCCCGCTCTGCCAGAAATCGCCGTGCGTTTGTTGGATAGTATTGAAAGGCGCATTACCGCCGAAACGCCAATGCAATGGCTAGATTCGGTATTCGATGAGGGAGAAGTTTTGGCCCTCGCTTTTGGTCAATTGGCGAATCGGTCGGTCACAAGTGCTGCTGTTGGCAATGCCTTTGCCTGCGCAAGGGCGATAGTTGGCCCTATTCCGCTTTCGCCGGAGCAAATGGCATTGGCCATCGAAAAAGGTATGGCGTCCCTATCCCAAGCACATAAAGTTCGCTTGCCACGTTCGCTTAGTCTGATGCGACTCTATGCGTCACAAATTCTGGCCAACCCCAATGGTCCGGCGCGGCGGCGGGATGGGATAAAACTCGTAATTCATGGTTTGACGGGATGGCCGAAATATTGATACTAAGGGCCAGAATCGAGCAGCATGGACGGAGGGCTTATGCGGCAGTTTTGGGCAGGAGCGTTGGCGGCGCTGGCATTATCGGGCGGTGGCGTCATGTTGTGGCAGGTTCAGGCGAACCGCGCGGTGACTTTGCCTGAGGGTCGCCCGCCGCCAGCGGAGGGCGAGGCACCGTTGGCGGATGAACCGCTGGAATTGCCGACAGCCGGACCCAATGCCATGAAACGCGGCCCCGCTCTACCAACTGCTGGCGAGCCACCCGAAAAGGCGAAGGCGACGGCGGAGCAAAAGCGATTTGCCCGCTTTGACCGCGACCGCGATGGCGAAATCACCCGTGTTGAAATGTTAAGTACGCGGACGAGTGCGTTTCGAAAGCTCGACAAAAACCGCGATAATCTGCTGACGTTTGAGGAATGGGCGGTGGCAACATCGGACCGTTTCGCGGGCGCGGATAAGAACCGAAATGGTATTTTGACGCGCGAAGAATTTGCGACGACAAAACCGAAAGAGGCGAAAAAACCGGCGTGTAAATGCTAGGCTAGGCTGGCCGACCACGCGGTGAAGTCAGCCTTTGCTCGGTCGGTTAGGAATTTCTTCCGTTCCTTTTTATGCACCTTCCCCTCCGGTGGGGGCATAAGGCCAAAGTTGACATTCATCGGTTGAAAATGGTCCGCATCGGCATCGCCCGTAATATGGCTGAGCAATGCGCCCATCGCGGTCGTGACGGGCGGCGATGTCCACTCCCGCCCTGCTAATTCTGCCGTTGCCATACGCGCCGCAATAAGCCCAACTGCACCGCTCTCCACATAACCCTCACATCCGGTAATCTGCCCCGCGAACCGGATATGCGGCGCGCTTTTCAACCGCAATTGTCGGTCGAGCAGGATGGGCGAATTGATAAACGTGTTGCGATGCAATCCGCCCAGCCGCGCGAACTCGGCATTTTCCAACCCCGGAATTTTGCGGAACAATTCAACCTGCGCCGCATGTTTCAACTTGGTTTGAAACCCGACCATGTTCCACAGCGTGCCCAGCGCATTATCCTGCCGCAATTGCACCACGGCATAGGCCCGCTTTCCCGTTGCCGGATTGGTGAGGCCCACGGGCTTCATCGGCCCGAAACGCAGGGTATCGACCCCGCGTGACGCCATGACTTCAATGGGCATGCAGCCTTCGAAATAGGGGGTGTTTTCCTCCCATTCCTTGAACACAGTCTTGTCGCCATTGATCAGGCCGTCGTAAAATTCGGCATATTGGTCGGCGTCCATCGGCAGGTTGATGTAATCCTTGCCGTCGCCTTTGTCCCATCGCGATTGATACCATGCGATGTCGAAATTGATGCTGTCATGGTGGATAATAGGTGCGATGGCGTCGAAAAAGGCAAGCCGGTCCTCGCCCGTGCGCGCCATGATGACCTCGGCCAGCGCCTGCGCGGTCAACGGACCAGTGGCGACGAAAGTGAAACCTTCGTCGGGCAAGCGGTCCACCCGTTCGCGCACGACATCAATATTCGGATGCGCCTCCAACCGCGCCGTCACGGCGGCGGCGAAGGCATCGCGGTCCACGGCCAATGCACTGCCCGCTGGAACCTTCGCCTCCTCCGCGACCGTCATCAGCAGCGAGCCCAATTCGCGCATTTCATGGTGCAATAGGCCCACGGCATTCGCCTCATGGTCGTCGGACCGGAAGCTGTTGGAACACACCAATTCGGCCAAATCCGTGCTTTGGTGCGCGGCGGTCATGTCACCCCCTCCGCGCATTTCAGAGAGGCGCACGCGGATGCCCGACTCCGCCAATTGCCATGCGGCTTCGCTGCCCGCCATACCGCCGCCGATGATGTGGACCTGATGTGTCATAGTTCCGACTTTCCCTTTCGCCCGCGTCATGGCAAGGCATGTTGCCGAGCCTGTAACAGGGTGCGCAAACCCATGAAAGCCCGCCATGCCATTTAAGCCGCAATATAATTTGAATGGGGAAGTCCTGCCACCCATGCTGCGCGAACCGCGGGTTGATGCGCATAAATATGATCGCGGGTCGGTGCTGTGCTTTTCGGGGCCGCGCTATCGGGCGGGGGCGGTTAGGCTGAGCGCGAAGGCGGCATTGCGTATGGGTGCGGGCGTGGTCACGATTGTGGGGGAGGCGACGGCTTTGGATGAACACGCCGCGCATTGCTCCGCCGTTATGTTGCGCGAGGAGGCGGAGTGGACGCCGCGTGTGACGGCGGCGCTGATTGGGCCAGCGGCTGGAGTTTCGGAAGCGACGCGCGACGCCGTGCTGGCGATTCTGGCGCAGCATATCGGCACCGTTTTGGACGCCGATGCGTTGACGGTTTTTGCCGAAACGCCGGAGGATTTGTTCGCCGCTTTGCACGATAAGGTCGTGCTGACGCCACATGCTGGCGAGTTTGCGCGGTTGTTACCCGATATATCGCTCGACGATCCGGCGATGGCGGCGCGGGAGGCGGCGGATAGGGCAGGGTGCACCGTGCTGTTGAAAGGCGTGGTGACGCAGATTGCCGATTCATCGGGCCGCTGGGCCATGAATACGCATAGCTCGCCATGGCTCGCCACCGCCGGTTCGGGCGACGTGTTGGCGGGGATGATAGCGGGATTGCTGGCTCAGGGAGCCGACGCGTTTGACGCCGCCGCAATGGCCGCGTGGGTGCATGGCGATATTGCCTTGCGCGCAGGGGCGGGGCTGACGGCGGACGATATGGAGGGGATTTTGCCGATCGTCTTCGAAAACCTGCCGCGATCAAAATTGGATAAAACGGGGGAGGCGGTGCATTGACTTACGCAAGTTCACGGCCAGCACGGCTGGCCTTTTGGGCAAGCATATTCTTGTCATTGCAGTTCTTTATCGGCCTCGACAACCCAACACTGTCGATGGCGGCAAAGGGTGGTTCTGTGGCGATGCTGGGCGTCTACGCGTTGCTATTGGGGCGAAACAAAACGCATTGGCACATCGCCGCCGTCTTGGCGATTGGCGCGGTGGGTGACATGTTTATGGAGGTGGATAGCACCATCGGCGGCGCGTTTTTTGCATTGGGCCATGTCGTGGCAATTGCACTTTATTGGCGGAACCGACGGCCGGTGTTGACGAGCAGCCAGCGCATGGCAGCGCTCGCGTTGCTGGTCCTCACACCCTTGGTGTCATGGCAATTGAGCGGCGGGAAGCCGGAGGTCGCGCTCTACGCCCTGTTCCTCGGCACCATGGCCGCGACCGCGTGGAGCAGCCGCTTTCCCCGCTATTGGACAGGCATCGGCGCGCTGCTGTTCGTGGCGTCCGACCTATTCATTTTCCACCGCATGGGAACGGGCAGCGACGCGGTGTCGCAATGGACGGTTTGGCCGCTCTATTATGTGGGGCAGGCGTTGATAGTGTTGGGCATTACGAAAAAGGCGGCGGAAGAAGAGTCGATAACTTAAATTAGCTTTTCTTCCGCTTCTGCTCGACGTTGCAACATTTCCTCTAGTGTGTCCGATTCAGAATTTTGAAACTTTCGACAATCGAGTATAAGCCGCCTTAATTCTTGATTTTGTTCATTTACTGTTCTGATTGAATGCACGTTGAGATAACTTTCGGCTTCTGCAATTGAAAGTTTGAGAGTCCGTTTTTTTCCTGTTCCAATAGTTACACTTTGCGGGATACGTTTGTATCCTCCGAAAAGGTCCAAAGTGTTTGCTCCATTCGAGGTTTTCTCTTTCCGTCGGCCTACATCATTAATCAATCTAACCAAACTTGCGTCAATCAGATCGCCCTTTGCATTATCTATTTCCACAGCTAACTCCGACTTTACAGATCGCAGAATTTCCTCAACCGAAACCGCTTGGTTTCCGGCTGACGCTATGGAATTTGGATAGACACGATCAATATCATTACGAAGCTTAATCAACACCTTAGATGAACTCACGACAAATTCCTTTCGCGGAATTTTTATGGAACAAAAAGTGACTAAAGTCAAGAAAAGGAGCTAGACTCGATTACTCGGCGGCGGGTTCACCATCAGTGACAACCTCAGGTGCAGTGTCCACTTCACCCTCATCATCACCGTCACCCTCTTGAATCCGCGCCGCGCCGACCACAATCTCACCCTTTGCTACGTCGAACAACTTCACGCCCGCGCTGTTGCGGCCGATGACGCGCAGGTCGGCGACCTTCATGCGGATAAGTTTGGCTTGGTTGGTGACCAGCATCAATTCCTCGCCATCGTGCGCGGGGAAGCTGGCGACGACGGGGCCGTTGCGGGTCAGGTTGTCGATGTTGGTAATGCCTTGCCCGCCGCGTCCGGTTTGGCGGTATTCATAGGCGGATGACCGTTTGCCATAGCCATTTTCGCACACGGTCAGGATGAAATCCTCCACCGCCGACAGTTCCCCGATGCGGTCGGCGTCCAAGGTTGCTTCGTTCTCATTATCCTTCCACGGTGCGGCGCGCAAATAGGCGTCACGTTCGTCGGATGTGGCGTCGAGGCCTTGCAGGATGGAGAGCGAGATGACTTCATCATCGCCCTTCAACGTCATGCCGCGCACGCCGGTGGATTTGCGGCTTTGGAATTCGCGGATGTCGGTCGCGGCGAAGCGTATGGCCTTGCCGCCTTTGGTCGCGAGCAACACGTCGTCGCCCTCAGTCAGGAGCGCGACGCCGATCAGGCGATCCTCGCTGCCTTCCTCAAATTCCATGGCGATTTTTCCGCTGGCGCGGATGTTGGTGAATTGCCCCATGCCGTTGCGGCGCACAGACCCCTTCGCGGTGGCGAAGAAAATGTGCAGTTTTTCCCACTCCGCCTCATCCTCGGGCAGGGGCAGGACATTGGTGATCGTCTCTCCATTCGCCAATGGTAGCAGGTTAATCATCGGTCGCCCGCGCGTTTGCGGGCCGCCTTCGGGCAATTTCCACACCTTCAAACGGTACACTTTGCCGTGGTTGCTGAAGAACAGCACCGGCGTATGCGTGCTGGTTACGAAGAGTTCGACGATGGCGTCTTCATCCTTCGTCGCCATGCCTGCACGGCCCTTCCCGCCACGCCGTTGCGCGCGGAAAGTGGCCAATGGCGTGCGTTTGATATAGCCGCCGTGGGTGACGGTGACGACCATCTCCTCGCGCTCCATCAAATCCTCATCGTCCATGCCGTCAAAGCTGGCGGTGATTTCGGACAAGCGCGGGGTGGCGAATTCGGCGGCGATTTCCTCCAATTCTTGGCGCATGACGCCATAGAGGATTGCGCGGTCGCCAAGGATGGCGAGATAGCCCTCAATCTTCGCGGCCAATTCACGCAATTCGTCGCCAATCTCATCGCGGCCAAGCGCGGTGAGGCGGTGCAGGCGCAGGTCAAGGATCGCGCGCACCTGGCGGTCGGACAAGCGGTATGTGTCGCCGGTAACTTCAACCTCAACCGCCTCAACCAATTTGATATATTGCGCAATTTCCGCCACCGGCCATTCGCGGGCGAGCAAAGCGGCGCGGGCTTCGGCCGGGCTCGCGGACCCACGGATAATGCGCACGACCTCATCCATATTGGTGACGGCGATGACTAGGCCGAGCAAGATATGTGCGCGGTCGCGGGCCTTGTTCAATTCAAATTTCGTGCGGCGAGTAATCACCTCTTCGCGGAATTTGATGAAGGCCTCAATAATGTCGCGGATGGTGAGCACTTCGGGACGACCGCCCCGAATGGCCAGCATATTGGCGGGGAAACTGCACTGCGCAGGGGTGTGCCGCCACAATTGGTTCAGCACCACATCGGCGGTTGCATCGCGTTTTAGCTCAATGACAACGCGCACGCCTTCGCGGTTGGATTCGTCGCGGATGTCGGACACGCCCTCAATGCGCTTGTCCTTCGCCGCTTCGGCGATTTTCTCGACAAGGTTATTTTTGCCAACCTGATAGGGGATGGAGGTCAGGATGATCGATTGACGATCATTGCGCCCTTCCTCAATCTTATGCCGCGCGCGCATCATGATGGAGCCGCGCCCCTCACGATAGGCCGCTCGCGCGCCACCGGTGCCGAGAAGGAGCGGCGCGGTGGGGAAATCGGGGCCGGGGACGATTTCGATCAGTTCATCTATGGTGATCGCGGGATTGTCGATATAGGCCAGACACGCGGTGATAACTTCGCCTAAATTGTGCGGCGGAATGTTGGTCGCCATGCCGACGGCAATGCCGCCCGCGCCATTGACGAGCAGGTTGGGATACCGCGCAGGCAGAACCTGCGGCTCGCTTTCCGACCCGTCATAGTTGGGTTGGAAATCGACCGTATCCTTGTCCAAATCGTCGAGCAGGCTATTGGCAACCTTCGCCAAACGCGCTTCGGTATAGCGCATGGCGGCCGGCGGGTCGGGGTCCATGCTGCCAAAGTTACCTTGGCCATCGATGAGGGTCACGCGCATCGACCAATCCTGCGTCATGCGGGCAAGCGCGTCGTAAATCGCGGTATCGCCGTGCGGGTGATATTTACCCATCACGTCGCCGACAATCCGGCTTGATTTGCGGTAAGGTCGGCCCGCGACATAGCCTGCTTCATGACAGCTATACAGGATGCGGCGGTGCACCGGCTTCAACCCGTCGCGCACATCGGGCAAAGCGCGGGAGACAATGACGCTCATCGCATAATCGAGGTAGCTGGTCTTCATTTCCTCCACGATGTCGATAGGGGAAATGCCCTTTGGGTCGTTTTGCGGGGCGTCTGCTGCTGGTATTTCGTCGCTCACAATGTGGGCCTTTATTCTATGAAATTATGAACCCACAGGCCTAGCGCATGGGCGCAAAAATTGCCAGCGTTGCGGCCCATAAAAACGCGCCAAAGCCCTGTTTTTCCACAGGTGGTTGGGGGTGAACCATGCACGGGCGATTAAGGCGCGATTTCTGCGCCATCCCATGCGAAATATTTGCCTGAATCCGCGGGTTTCAGGCCGTCGAGCACATCCAATAATTGCACCGCCGCGCGGTCCGGGGCGAACAATTTGCCGTTCGCGACGTTGCCCTGAAATGGTTTGCTAAGCCCCGTGTCCACGGTGCCGGGATGTAGACCGACCACAATCGACCGCTCTGCCTTGCGGCGCCATTCGATCGATAGGTTTTTAAGGCCCATGTTCAGCGCCGTTTTTGCCATCCGATACCCATACCATCCGCCCATACGGTTGTCGGTAATGCTGCCGACGCGCGCACTAATCGCCGCGAAAATCGGCGTGCCATCGCGCGGCATGAGGGGGAGGAAATGCTTCGCCACCAACATCGGGCCGATGGCATTCACCGCATAATTGCGCGCTAACCAATTAGGGTCGAGTTGATTCATTGCTTTCTCCGGCCCGCGTTCACCTTCGTGGAGTAAACCAGTTGCGATGAGAACGAGGCGCGGGGCGATCCCTGCGGCCTTCACTCGCCCCGCCGCCGCCGCAATGGTCGCTTCATCGGTCAGGTCGATATGATCGTCGCCGGTGAAAGAGCGGGCGAGGGCGATGACCGTCGCGTCGGGGTTCTCCTCACGCAAGGCGTCCACCAATGCCGCGCCAATGCCGCCACTTGCGCCAATTATAATGGCAGGGGTAAGGGTCACGAGCGCACGAAGCGTAATGTGTCGCCCTCTGTGCCGACGAAACGATAGCCATCGGTATCAAAGGCTTTCACTTGTTCAACCGTTTCCAACCGATGCTCACACACGAACCGCGCCATCATGCCGCGCGCGCGTTTGGCGGCAAAGCTGCCGAATTTGGGGCCATCTGGGCTGTCCTGACGGAAATCCACGTTGACCACGGGGACGCCCAATTTCTTGGCATAAGGCGCAACAGAGGCCCAATATTCCTGACTGGCGAGATTCAGCATAAAGGGAGCACCGGCCGCAGCAGCGTCATCGCGCAGCAGTTCGGCGATGCGATCACCCCAAAAGTCGGTGAGTTTCTTGTATCGCGGTGCCCATTTCGTGCCCATTTCCAACCGGTGCGGGCGGATGGCGTCGAAAGGGCGGAGCAAGCCGTAAAGGCCCGACAAGATACGCACATGATCCTGCGCAAAATGGAGCGTTTCGGCGGGCAAGGTGTTGGCCTCGAACCCAATGTAGACATCGCCGCTAAACGCCTGAATTGCGGGCTTTTCTGGTTGCTGATAAAAATCGGCGTAACGGCCCGCATTCAACCGCACCAAGGCGTCGGAAACCGGCATAATTTCGGCAAGCCGTTTGCGCGGCATATTTGACAACGCTTTCACCAAAAGGGCGCTGCGTTCGGCAAATCGGGGCGTGTTGGACGCGGGCAGGGCGGCGACTTCCGCATGGTCAACGGGGTCAAAATTTAATGATTTGGCGGGAGAAAGAGTGATTAGCATTACTTACACTTAATCGACCGTCCCACGATTCGCCACCCCTACGCCCCATCAAATCCGTTCAACACGCATTCAGCCCAATTTTTCTAATCCTTTTGACGCTAAGGCGTTGCAATGCGCGGGCCAAAGCGGCAAATGGCGTTTTGTTATGGCCCACCCAACGGGTCGAATTTTATTAGGAATCGGAGGACGCTGGGTATGCGGCTTTTAAGTAAATTGGCACTGGCAAGTGCGTTGGCAACTGCATCATTTTCTATTGCGGCGGCCCCGGCCTTCGCAAAGGATAAGAAAGAGGACAGCGCGCCCAAGCTGAAAAATAGTAAGAAATTTGTCGACGCCTATCTGGTCGTTGACGGCTTTATCAAATCCGGTGACATTGCGGGTGCAAAGGCTGCGGCGGAAAACGCCATTGCTGCAATCGAAAACGATGACGATAAATTGGTCGCAGGTCAAATGATGTTGACCATCGCGGACAAGACCGACCCCAAAGATGCGGCGTTTGCTATTCGTGGCTATGATCTGTTGCTGGGTTCGACATCACTTTCAGCGCAAGACCGTCCCGTAATCGCTTTCAACGCCGGCCGCATGGCTTACAGCCTGAAAGATTATGCCAAGACCATAACATATATGGAAATGGCGAAGGCCGCGGGCATGAATTCGCCCGATTTGCTGGTTATTGAAGGGCATTCGCGCCTTAGCCTCGACGACACATCGGGATTTGAAACCATGCGCGGTGCCGTTTCGGCAAAACGCACCGCGGGCGAAGTGCCGCCGGAGCAATGGCTGCGCTTGGCCGCTGGCGCCGCCGAACGGCTGAAGAACGATGCGGAGTTGGTGTATTGGACCCGCGCATGGGTACAATATTATCCAACGCAACAAAATTGGCGTTTGGCCCTAGGCATTTTCACGGACCGCACACAAATGTCGCAGGACACGGCCATCGACATGTTCCGCCTGCGTCGAAAGACTGAGACTTTGGTTTCTGAAGCGGATTATTTCGACTATCTGGAATCGATGTCAGTCAACGGCCTGATCCTTTTGCCGCGTGAGGCATTGGATACCATCGATGAAGGTATCGCGGCTGGTGTCATTAACGCGTCGACGCCATTCGTGGTGGAGGCCCGTGCAGATGCGAACTCTGGCTTAGCCGACGATGAAAAGAACAGCGCCGCGCGTGAGAAGAAGGCGCTGGACAGCAACAATGGCCGCTCGATTTTAAGCGTCGCCGATGTCGCGTTGAACTACGGTAATTTTGCGCGCGCGATTGAGCTTTATGATCTGGCTGCTGCTGCTGGTGCC
>JBGSSR010000182.1:0-5671 GCA_041736905.1 Sphingomonadaceae bacterium
TCCGAGGGCGTGACACCCAATTCCTCCGCCGCCTTTTCTAGCGTCCGGCAAATGCTGGCATGGTCATATTGGACATAGAAATCGGGGTTGTCCTTTGACGCTTCAACCACTTTCACAAAGTCGAAATCCATTTGCGCGTCCGCCTTCCGCGTTAGCATGGTGAAGCGCACGGCGTCCTTACCGACTTCCTCTACAACCTCTTCTAATGTCACGAAATTGCCGGAGCGTTTGCCCATTTTGACAGCGTCGCCATTCCGCAGAAGTCGAACCATCTGCACCAATTTCACATCAAACACCGCCTGTCCATCGGTTAGGGCGGCGACGGCGGCCTTAATGCGTTTGACGGTCCCGGCATGGTCCGCGCCCCAAATGTCGATGAGTTCATCCGCGCTTTGCGATTTTTGGAAATGGTAGGCGAGGTCCGCGCCGAAATAGGTCCACGCGCCATTTGATTTTTTTATCGGCCGGTCCTGATCATCGCCGAATTGCGTGGAGCGGAACAATGGCAGTTCCACCGCCTCCCAATCCTCAATCTCCTTGCCCTTGGGCGCTTCCAAAACGCCGTCATAGACGAGACCTTTTTCGCGCAGGAACGCCTCCGCCACATCGGCTTTTCCGCCTTCGTGCAGTTCCGCCTCGGACGCAAACACATCGTGATGAATACCTAACCGCGCCAAGTCCGCGCGGATCATGTCCATCATGTCGGCAACGGCCTCCTTCCGGAACAGCGCCAGCCACTCGGATTCGGGCGCAGCGGCATATTGGTCGCCATATTCCTTGGCCAACCGTTCACCCACGGGGATAAGGTAATCGCCGGGATAGAGACCTTCAGGGATGCCGCCCACATCCTCGCCCAACGCCTCGCGATAGCGCAAGTGCGCCGACCGTGCGAGGACATCGACCTGCCCGCCCGCATCGTTGATGTAATATTCGCGGATGACTTTATGGCCCGAAAAGGCCAGCAATTCCGCCAAGGCATCGCCGACGACTGCGCCGCGGCAATGGCCCATGTGCATGGGACCAGTGGGGTTTGCGGACACATATTCGACGTTAACCGTGCGCCCTTCGCCAAAATCGGACGCGCCATATTGGTCGCGTTCGGCCGCTATCACAGCCAATTCGTCCAGCCATGCCGCCGCACCAATGCGCAGGTTGATGAACCCCGGCCCGGCAATCTCCGCGCTTTCCACGCCCGGCGCGGTGCTGAGTTCCGTCACCAACGCCTCGGCCAATGCGCGCGGATTCATGCCCGCCGGTTTCGCCAGCACCATCGCCGCATTGACTGACAAATCGCCATGCGCGGGGTCACGCGGTGGGTCGAGCGTGATGGCGGCGCGGCTTAATCCATCGGGCAAAGCGCCCTTCGCCTCAAGCGCATTCAGCGCCGAATCGACATAGCCGCGATAGATTGAGAATAGTGACATGATGTTTCCTGATAATATGACGCCCCCTTCGTTTCCAAAGGGGGCGGAAAATTATGTATAGCAGCACGCCATAAGGCATGCCGCATTATCCCTCATCGAGTAACGTTATACGCCAATTGCTCATCGGTCAGTTGGAAACCGACCAAATGCTCAAAACTCACCGCGGCCAGTGCGTCGCGCACCGCCGGATCGGCCAAAGGATCAATCGCCGCATCCACATCGCCGGGATTGCGGCGACGAGTCAGCTTCTCGCGAACATCATCGGGCAAGCGGGTCAGATTGGCATCAACGGCGGCATTGGCCGTGGTGCTGATCATCGCGGTTCGTTGCCCATCGGCGAACGTTACCGTCACTTGGCCCACGCGCTTTGCCACAACATCGCGCCCGCCGCGCATCATGACGGAATAGAAGGGCAACGTCACCGAACGCGCGCCCATCGCGCTGCTACGCGTAGCGGTGATGTCAAACGTGACCTGGCTAACGATTTGCTCACCGGCTTGCGCGCAGGTGCCGCGCACGTTTGTCAAAGCCGCCACAACATCAATGCCCGCCGCACTGCGGTCGCCAGCCGTTTTGAACAAGGTCACGTCGCCCGTGCCATCGGGAACAGCGACCACGGGGCAACCGTTCAGGCTAGCGGTAATGCCGACGCCGCTGGACACATCAATTTGCCCATCGCGCGAGCATCCGCCGACCGCTAAACTAAGGCCCAACAGGCCCGCGAATAGCGCCTTATGTTTATAGCCGGAAATCGTTGCAGTGCGCATAGCATCCATCCTTGTATCGTCACGCGCACGGCAAAGCCGTTCGCCCCATCTGACATAGTGTCTTATCTGGTCATCTTGCAAATGCTCTTACGCGCCCGATATGGGCGTTGCAACCCGCAAAGCCGATGTTGTTATGTCGTCCATATTGTGCCAGTGAAGGCGTGATAATGAACGGCTGTCCGCCCCCTTGTTCCAATAAGGCGCATGAACAATGACTGACCAAAATGCTGAAATCGTCGATGGCGCAGTGGCCGTGAAGCCACCGCTAACCCTGCTTGTCGCCGCCCCGCGCGGGTTTTGCGCTGGTGTTGATCGTGCGATTCAAATCGTTGAACTGGCGCTCGAACGCTATGGCGCGCCGGTTTACGTCCGGCACGAAATCGTCCACAACAAATATGTCGTCGATGGCTTGGTCGCCAAGGGCGCGGTGTTTGTAGAGGAAGTGGACAAGGTTCCCGATGGCGTCCCCGTCATCTTTTCCGCGCACGGCGTGCCCAAACGCGTGCCTGCCAAAGCGGCGGCGCGCGGGCTAACCTATCTCGACGCCACATGCCCGCTTGTGTCGAAAGTCCATAAGCAGGCCGAACGGCATGTGCAGGCGGGGCGGCACATCTTGTTCATCGGCCATGATGGTCATCCTGAGGTCATCGGCACCTTGGGCCAAGTCCCTGAGGGTAGCATGACCCTCGTTGAAACATTAGATGACGTCGCCAACGTTGTTGTGCATGACCCTGATAATTTGGCATTTTTAACGCAAACCACCTTATCGGTAGATGATACGCAACATATGGTCGACGCCCTGCGCAAACGGTTCCCCAACATCGCGGGTCCGAAAAGCGAGGATATTTGCTATGCCACCAGCAACCGGCAGGAATCGGTGAAACAAATCGCGGCGAAATGCGATTTGGTTCTGGTCATCGGCGCGCCCAACAGCTCCAACAGCGTGCGCCTCGTTGAGGTGGCCGAGCGGCAAGGGACAACGGCGCGCCTTATTCAACGTGCATCGGAAATCGATTTTTCGACGCTGGATGGCGTCAAAACCATTGGTCTCACCGCTGGAGCTTCCGCGCCGGAGATTTTGGTGCGCGAAGTCGTCAATGCCTTGGCTGAAAAATTCACTGTCACCGAAACGCAGGTTGAAACCACGGTTGAAAATATGATTTTCAAACTCCCCCGCGAATTGCGCGAAGAGGGCGAATAATGGCGGTTTATACGCAGGTCGATAACGACGCGCTTGAGGTATTTCTGGCACAATTCGACACCGGCACCCTGACCATTTGTAAGGGCATTGCCGAGGGGGTGGAGAACAGCAACTATCTGGTCGAAACCACCACTGACCGGTTTATCCTGACGCTTTATGAAAAGCGTGTTGATCCGGCGGATTTGCCCTTTTTTTTGAGCCTGTTGGATCACTTGCATACGGCGGGTTGTAAAGTGCCGCGCTTTATTCCCGACCGCGATGGGCGGCAAATTCATGAGCTTGCCGGGCGGCCCGCCTGTTTGATTGAGTTTTTGCACGGGGTGTCGCTATCCCATCCCACACCCGCGCAGGCGGTTTCGGCGGGCGACGCCTTGGGGCAAATGCACAGCGCACTGAAAAGTTTCGATGGCAACCGGCCCAACACGCTTGGCCCAGATGGCTGGCGGCCTCTCGCCGATGCCTGCACCCGCGGCGGATTGGACGCGATTTCCGCCGGTTTGGCGGATGAAGTTTATACGATGCTCGACCTGTTGGAGGCGCACTGGCCCGCCGACTTGCCGCGCAGCGTCATTCATGCCGACCTGTTTCCCGACAATGTGTTGATGTTGGGCGATGACGTGACCGGCCTTATCGATTTCTATTTCGCTTGCCACGACATCACCGCCTATGATGTCGCTGTCACGCATTCGGCTTGGTGTTTCGATGCCAAGGGGCGCAATTTCGATGCAGGTCTTAGCCAAGGATTAATGCAGGGATACACCCGCGCCGCGACATTGTCGGATGCGGAGCGTGCTGCCCTTCCCACACTGGCCATGGGCGCATGTTTGCGGTTCCTGCTGACCCGCGCATTCGATTGGATCAACACGCCGCCCGATGCTTTGGTCGTGCGCAAAGACCCATTGGCCTATCGGGAGCGGATGCGGTTTTACGCGGCGCACGGCGCAGCGGCGTTTGCCTAAACTCCCATGAAAAACGTCGAAATCTACACCGATGGTGCATGCAAAGGGAACCCCGGCCCAGGCGGTTGGGGTGCACTCGTCCGCTATGGCAAACATGAAAAGGAGTTGTCGGGCGGCGAAAAGGACACGACCAACAACCGTATGGAATTGCTGGCCGCTATCCGCGCATTACAGGCGTTGAAAGAACCCTGCACGGTCGAATTGCATACGGACAGCACCTATTTGCGCGACGGAATCACCAAATGGATCGCCGGATGGCAACGCAACGGATGGAAAACCGCTGCCAAAAAGCCAGTCAAAAACGACGACCTATGGCGCGAATTGCTTACCGCCATCGAGGGCCATCGCATCAGCTGGCATTGGGTAAAAGCGCACAATGGCCATGCGGACAATGAACGCGTTGATAAGCTGGCCAGCGATGCCGCTGACCTGCTTCGTTAGGCACTAGCAAGCCTATTCGGCGTCTTTGGTTTCTGCGCCGGGGCCGTTTTTCTTAATCGATTCGATGGCATTCACCGCGCTCGCACGGGTTTTATATCCCTCGGTCCAGAACATTGTTTCGCTGTTGTATTTGAAATAAGCGACAAATTCGCCGCCCTTGTTTTTCTTGATTTCAAAATAATGCGCCATGATGCGACTCCCCTAAATTGAACTTGCGCATGAGACGACGAAAGCGGGCGCATGTCAACGGCGTCTCATGTCAATTCGTGCCGCTTCATCATGTGCCGCAATTGGTCGTAGGATAGGCCCAATGCCTTGGCCGTCGTTCGCTGGTTAAATCGGTTTTGCTCCAATTTCGCCGCCAAAATCTGCCGCTCAAAATCCTGAACCGCGGCGCGGATGTCGGCGACTTCGGCGGGCGGTGCCCAATCCGACAGGTCGGTGGAGTGAGCCCGTTCTGGCGCAGCGGGAGCAGGCCTCGGCGCGCTATTCGTCCCCCTTGGCCGCCATGGCGATTCGAACGGGTCCAATTGCACCCGTGCCACCGGCCCCATTTCCTCGGCCCAGCGATAGACGGCGCGCTCCACCACATTGCGCAGTTCGCGCACGTTACCGGGCCAGTCATGCGCCTCCAACATCGCCTGCGCCTCGCGCGCAAAGCCTGGCCAGCTTTGCCAGTTGAGTTCAATTGCCATCCGCCCGCCGAAATGCGCGATGAGTAGGGCAACGTCGCCCTCCCGATGCCGGAGTGGAGGCAAGGTAATGACTTCAAACGACAATCGGTCGAGCAAATCGGCGCGGAATTTTCCGGCATCGACCATCGCCGGCAAATCTTCGTTGGTTGCGGCAACAAGGCGGACATCGACCTGCACCGGTTGG
>JBGSSR010000187.1:0-5793 GCA_041736905.1 Sphingomonadaceae bacterium
AACGATTACAGGACAAACATTTATGGCCTCTTCGGCACATCCCACACGCGATGATTTCGCAGCAATGCTTGACGATATGCTCGGTTCCGCCGACGCCGGCTTTGAAGGCCGCGTTGTTAAAGGCACCGTAACCGCCATTGAAAACGACTTCGCGATGATCGACGTCGGCTTGAAAAGCGAAGGCCGCGTGGCACTTCGCGAATTTTCGATGCCCGGTCAACCGCACGGCCTGTCCGTCGGCGACGAAGTCGAAGTTTACGTGGACCGCGTCGAAAATGCGAACGGCGAAGCGATGCTCAGCCGCGACCGCGCCCGCCGCGAAGCCGCATGGGACAAATTGGAAACCGAATTCGAAGCTGGCAACCGCGTTGACGGCGTGATCTTTGGCCGCGTCAAGGGTGGCTTTACCGTTGATCTGGGCGGCGCAGTCGCGTTCCTGCCCGGCAGCCAAGTTGACGTCCGCCCCGTGCGCGACGTTGCTCCGCTCATGGACATTGCGCAGCCTTTCCAAATCCTGAAAATGGACCGCCGCCGCGGCAACATCGTTGTCTCGCGCCGTGCGATTTTGGAAGAAACGCGCGCCGAGCAACGTTCGACCCTCATCCAATCGCTGGCCGAAGGGCAAATCATCGACGGCGTGGTCAAGAACATCACCGATTATGGTGCGTTCGTGGACTTGGGCGGTATCGATGGCCTGCTGCACGTCACCGACATCAGCTACAAGCGCATCAACCACCCATCGGAAATGATCAACATCGGCGACACGGTGCAGGTGCAAATCGTCCGCATCAACCGCGACACGAAACGTATCAGCCTAGGCATGAAGCAATTGCTGTCCGATCCGTGGGAAGGCGTTGAGGCGAAATACCCCGTCGGCGCGAAACTGTCCGGCGTTGTCACCAACATCACCGAATATGGCGCTTTCATCGAATTGGAAGCCGGCATCGAAGGTTTGGTCCACGTTTCCGAAATGAGCTGGACCAAGAAAAACGTCCACCCTGGCAAAATCGTTTCGACCAGCCAGGAAGTCGATGTCATCGTTCTGGAAGTCGACAACGACAAACGCCGCATTTCGCTTGGCCTGAAACAAGCGCAAAACAATCCTTGGGATGCGTTCGCCGCTGAACACCCCGTGGGCACCGAAGTTGAGGGCGAAGTCAAAAACGCCACCGAATTCGGCCTGTTCATCGGTCTGGAAGGCGACGTTGACGGCATGGTCCACATGTCCGACATCGCATGGGGCATTTCGGGCGAAGAAGCGCTTCACCTGCACCGTCGCGGCGAAATGGTGAAAGCCGTTGTTCTGGACATCGACATCGAAAAAGAACGTATCAGCCTTGGCATCAAGCAACTTGAGCGTGGTGGCCCCGTGGCCGCCGGCGCTGGTAGCGACCTGAAGAAGGGCCAAACCGTCACCGTGACCGTACTTGACGTGCGCGACGGCGGCCTTGAAGTGCAAGCGGGCGACGAAGGTCCAACCGGCTTCATCAAGCGTGGCGATTTGGGCCGCGACCGTGACGAACAACGCTCCGACCGGTTCCAAGTGGGTCAAAAATTCGACGCATTGGTCATCGGCTTCGACCGTTCGAAAAAACCGAACCTTTCGGTCAAAGCTTTGCAACAAGCCGAAGAAAAAGAAGCGGTGGAAAAATACGGTTCGTCCGATTCCGGCGCGTCGTTGGGCGATATTTTGGGCGAAGCGCTCAAAGGTCGCGATTAATCAACGCATTAGCTTAGGCTAATCGAGAATTCATGCCCGGCGGCTCCATCGAGTCGCCGGGTATTTTATTGTTTGCAATCAATACAATATCGGCGCGAACAGCCGTTTGGTCCCAAAAAGTGACGGATTTCCGCGCAAACAGATTCGACCAATTCGGCCATTCCCCTTCATCTATATTGTAAATTGTTCAGCTTTCGGTAGCATGGCGCTGGTTTTAAGGACTGCTTAACAACAGACAGGCTATTTTCGCGCCAGTTGCATCTAGTTTTGCAGGACATGCGTACCTTACTTTCATGCCAATTAGGCCGCGACGCTGTCCGGTTTATGCGCCCAAATGCTGGAGCAAAATACGATGATTCGGTCTGAGCTTATCAAAAAGCTAGAAGACGAAAATCCCGACCTCAAAGATTATGAGGTTGAGAAAATCGTGGATCTGTTCTTTGGGCAAATCGTGCAAAAATTGGCCGACGGTGGGCGCGTGGAAATTCGTGGCTTTGGCGCTTTCTCAACCCGTGATCGGGAACCACGCAAGGGCCGCAATCCGCGCACCGGTGAGGCCGTGTCTGTGCCCGCCAAAAAAGTAACCTATTTTAAGGCGGGTAAAGAAGTCCGTGAGAAATTGAACGGGTAGTTTTCCGCTCTAACGTTCTTTCGTCGCGCTGAATTTCAAATCCGGATTGCGTTCCTGTTGATAGCCGACGTCCCATGCGGAGCGCGCCAGAAAAACCATATGCCCATCGCGGTCTTTGGCCAATGACGACTTATTGATATCGGCAAAGGCATTGAGCAAAGCCGCATCGCCCGTGACCTAGCGCGCGGTGTCGAATGGTGCTGGTTCCAGTGCGGCGGCGACTTTATACTCCGCCTCCAACCGGCTGATCAGCACCTCCAATTGCAATTGCCCGACCACGCCGACAATATGCTGCGCGCCGAGTTCAGGGTAGAACACCTGAATGACGCCTTCTTCAGACAAATCGTCGAGCGCTTTTCGCAATTGTTTGGTTTTGGTGGGATCTTTCAATTGCACGCGGCGCAGGATTTCCGGTGCGAAATTGGGCAGGCCTGTAAAGCGCACCAGATTTTTCTCACTCAATGTATCGCCCACGCGCAACGTGCCGTGATTGGGGATGCCGATGATATCGCCCGGCTCCGCGCTATCTGCCAATTCGCGGTCCTGCGCGAAAAACAGGATGGGCGAGTGGACCGCAATCGGCTTGCCCAATCCCGATGGCGTCAATTTCATGCCGCGTTTGAACGTGCCCGAGCACAGCCGCATAAAGGCAATCCGGTCGCGGTGCTGCGGGTCCATATTCGCCTGCACCTTGAAAATAAAGCCGGTTACTTCGGGGTTGGACGGCTCAATTGTGCCCATGCTGCTGGGTTGCGGGCGGGGCGGCGGGGCGTGGGCGGCGATGGCGTTGATAAGTTCATCAATGCCGAATTCTTTCAGCGCGCTGCCGAAATAAACGGGCGTTAAGTCGCCGTTCTGATATGCCTCAATATCAAATTCGGGGTATCCGGCCTGCGCCAACTCAACCTCTTCCTGAAACTGCGCCAATCGGGCGGGGGAGAGGTGATCGGCCAACGCCGCATCATCGGGTCCGGTGAAATCCGCGCCCTTGCCCTCAAATGCTTTGCTGTCGCCGCTGGGCTGGTGCAGGCGGTTGGTGGCGAAGTCGTAAATGCCCTCAAACACGCCGCCCATGCCCGCGGGCCAACTCATCGGGCACACGTCCAGCGCCAACATATCGGCGACTTCGTCCATCAAATCGAAAGGCTCGCGCCCCTCGCGGTCGACTTTATTAATGAAGGTTATAATCGGCACGCTGCGCAGGCGGCAAACCTCAAAGAGTTTGCGCGTTTGCGGCTCAATCCCTTTCGCGGCGTCGATGACCATGATGGCCGAGTCTACCGCGGTCAAAGTGCGATAGGTATCTTCCGAAAAATCCTCGTGCCCTGGTGTGTCGAGCAGGTTGAAGGTAATACCTTGCCGCTCAAACGTCATCACCGACGACGTCACCGAAATCCCGCGTTGCTGCTCAATCTTCATCCAGTCGGAACGCGCGCGCCGCGCTTGTCCACGTGCCTTCACTTCCCCCGCCAAGTGGATCGCCCCGCCTTGCAGCAGCAGCTTCTCGGTCAGCGTGGTCTTACCCGCATCGGGGTGGGAGATAATGGCGAAGGTGCGGCGGCTATTGGTCATGCACGCGCCTTTAGGCGATGGGCCGCGCGGCGGCAATTGTTCTTTGCGCGTGTCACTATAGTGCCATATAGCGATGGCAACGTAACCGCGTAAATTCAGGAGCGAAACCGATGACCACCACCCTTTCCCGCCGTGATTTTGCCAAGGCCCTTGGCGGATTATCGCTGGCCGCGATGACCGCGCGGGCGATGGCGGCGGGGCCCGTTGCGTCGGTGAATCAGGTGGATGGTTACGGCCCGCTCCTCCCCGACCCCGCGCGGCTCATCGATTTGCCGGAGGGGTTCAGCTATCGCGTGATTTCGCGGTTGGGCAATATCATGGACGATGGCTTGCCTGTCCCCGATGCCGCCGACGGCATGGGCGCGATTGGGTTGGCCGATGGGCGCATTGCCCTCATCCGTAACCATGAAATCCGCACCAGCGGACGTAAGCCGGAAGAAAGCGTCATCGCCGCCATGGGCGACGCGATGCGCACTTATGACCGGAACGACAAGGGCGAGCCTTTGCCCGGCGGCACATCGACGCTCATTTACAACCCCGCGACCGGCGCAGTGGAGGCGGAGTATATGAGCCTGCTCGGCACCATCCGCAATTGCGCAGGCGGGGTGACACCATGGGGCAGCTGGCTGACGTGCGAAGAGGATGTGACGCGCGCGGGCGACAAGGTCGGCATGGACCATGGCTATATTTTTGAAATTCCCGCCGACCATAAGGGCTTGGTCGATCCTGTGCCGTTGAAAGCAATGGGGCGGTTCAACCATGAGGCCGCGGCGGTCGATCCCGACACCGGTTATGTCTATTTGACCGAGGACCGCGACGATTCGCTGTTCTATCGATTCATCCCGACGACGCCTGGGAAATTGGCCGATGGCGGGAAGCTGCAAGCCGCCATCCTGCCGTTCAAAGATTCGCGCAATTGGAACGGCGTGACCATGAAGCAAGGCGATTGGGCCAAGGTCCAATGGGTTGACCTTGACGATGTCGAGGCGCCCAATGGCGATGACCTGCGTATTCGCGGCGCAGCAAAGGGGGCAAGCTTATTCGCGCGCGGGGAAGGCATTCATCTGGGCCGCACCAATGATGGAAAGCCTGAATTCTTCTTCACCTGCACCAGCGGCGGCGTGGGCAAACATGGCCAAATTTTCCGCTTTGCCCCGCATGACAAGCGCGGGTCAAAGGGCGGCATGATGGAATTGTTCTTCGAATCACCGGATCGCAGCGTATACTCATTTGGCGACAATTTGACTGTCGCGCCCAACGGCGATTTGATGGTGTGCGAGGACGGCTATGAGAATATCGTCGCCAATTACCTGCGCGGCGTCACGCCGGAGGGGAAGGCCTATGCTTTCGGCATGCTCCGCGTGCAAACGGAAACGGCGGGCATATGCTTTGCGCCAGATGGGCAGACGATGTTCATAAACATTTATTCGCCGACGATGACGTTGGCGATTACCGGTCCGTTTGCGGGCGTGGCCACCTAAGGCCTAGCGACCAATAAGCTGCTGCGCCATGGCATCGGCAACTTCGGCGGGAGTCCGTCCGCTTGCTTCGCACTCATCCCAAACCGCGTGTAGCCGCGCCGGGATCGCGTCGATACGCGTGTTGATTGCGGCGTCATCCGCGCCGTCAATATGGCGCAGCACGTTGATAATACCGCCCGCGTTGATGACGTAATCGGGCGCGTAAAGCACGCCCTTATCCGCCAGCATCCGCCCCTCAACACCCGTCGCCAATTGGTTGTTCGCGCCGCCCGCGACCGCTTTCACGCGCAACGCCGCGACACTGGATCCGGTGAGGATGGCACCCAGCGCACAGGGGCTGAAAATATCGGCCTCCACGCCCATGACGGTGTCGGCGGGGACGGCCACGC